>ONFC01000102.1 GCA_900317035.1 uncultured Eubacteriales bacterium | reverse complement strand
ACCCGCGTGCGCGGATCGACAGCAGGACCATGAGTTTCAGCGTCTCAATCAGGCGGCCGCGGGCTTTTGCATCGACGGCGCGGGTAGCCTCGAAGATGCGCGACATCTTGGTCGCCCAGCTCGAACCCGGACGGAAGATATTACCGGCGCCGGATGAACTGGCGATATGGTAAAGCATCTCCGTGAAGCTTTCACGCTCTTCATAAGACTGGTCGGCGAGCCATGTATTCACGGCGTCGATCCTGTTCTTGGCGTTGATATCCCAGCCGGGCTCGTAGTCGAAGTCATCCTCGCCGACTTCCCATGTAAAAGGACTATGCTGCTTCAGCCAGACGGCTTTGTTCTTGATGAAGCGGGTGCCGGGCGCGTTCTGAAGAAGCATTCCGACGAAAGATGCGGAAGGCACAAGATGGTGTACAAGCCTGCCGATCTTCTTGTATTCTTCGGTTTCGTGAAGGTTAAAAGAGAACCCCGGGCCGTCAAAAGAATAGATCCCGAGGATCCTTGACTTCATGGCATCCGAGCAACTCGTTGCGGAGTAGATGGAGAGGTTGCCGCCTTTGGAATGACCGCCGATGAAGAACTTCACGTGGGGCGGGAGCTCCCGCGAAAGAAAACTGATATAACGTCCGGCCTGTTCCTGCGCCGGAACAGGGTACTGGTAGGACAGCTGGAAATCTTCCTTCCAGCCGATCAGTGTGCCGTCGGTCCCGCGGAATGCGATATAGCAGACATCTCCGGGAAGATGGAAGCACATCGCCGCAAACTGGATCTGCTCCTTGTCGCTGGTGTGCGCACACAGGTGCGATACGGAAACATCCTTGTACCGCGGGCTTTCCCGAAGAATATCGATCATCTTGAGATTGTTCGGCGTGTCCGCCGCGTACTGCCCGAAAAGCGGCATCTCAGAAGATGCGGGCATCTCCGAAAAGAGCATGGAATCAGAGTCCTTGTACGGCCACTCCGGTGTCCAGATATTATGGAGCGGGTATTCCCACTGGAAATACGTCGCCTCCGCGAAGACGAGCGCATCTATATGATTGAAAGGAAACTCGTCAAACGTGCGCGTTTCCTTCTTTGTATAATCCAGTATCGTTGCCATGGTATTCCTCTGCAAAAGCACTTGTCCCTGTGCTTTTTGTTTTTTGTTTCCGTATTCTATTGTATCACGTGCGCAGTCCGGAGGAATAGAAATCCGTCGGTAAATCGGGTAGAATAGGAAGAAAAGAAGAGAAGAAAGGAAAGCGCGATCCATGAATGACATATTGATCATTTCTTATGCCTATCCTATCTGCGCGATGCTTTCTCTTCTTGTGCTGACGCTACACTTCTTCAGCAAGCGGCAGATCCCGGTGCAGAGGAACCAGATGTTTACGGCGGCGATCCTCTTCGCCTGCACGGATGTGATCCTGGAAGTGTTCTCCGCGCTTGTTGTGAATAATTCCGCATCGGTGCCGCCGGTCCTCGGCTATGTCGTCCTGACGATCTTCTATCTGATGAGGCTTTCGTTCCCGCTTCTGATGATCTTCCACTCTATCTCGGTGACGCAGAGCCTCAAGAGAAGGAATCTCATGTCGATCGTTCTGATGAGTATCCCGACATTGATCGTAGGCGCGATCATCCTGCTGACTCCTCTGACACACCACTTTATCTACTATGAAAACGATACCTACTATAAAGGGGAATACTTCCCGCTTCTTGCTGTCCTGACGATCCTTTCTGCACTCTTTTCAGTGCTCTACGCACTCGCCAAGAAAAGTGCTTTTCAGGAGAGAGGATTCCGCGTGGTGGCGGGCATCTCGCTCCTGGCGCTCGGAAGTGTCATGGCCGAGGCAGCGTGGCCGCGCTTAAATGTCTCGTCGATCGCGATCGCCACGAGTATGCTGCTGGCGTATCTTTCGCTGAAGAAGCCGGAGTCCATGATCGACCATACGACAGGGCTTCTGAATCTCGATGCGTTGATGACATATATGGATGAGCTGATCAACCGTGAAGCGCGCTACTATGTGATCGTCATGAAGGTGGAGAATATCCGCCGCATCAACTCGATCTTTGGTTACACGGTCGGAAGTTTGACGCTGAAGAACGTGGCGGATTTTCTGTCGACTTTTTCACCGGACGTGAAGGAGAGATCCAGGCTCCGGAAGAATCTGAAAGTTTACGAAGGCGCCAACGGCTCCGATCCGAAGGCGAAGGAGAAGTCCGAGAAGACCGTGGGAGATGCGCGCCGTCTTGAGAGGACGCTGCCGCCCGCGTGGGCCTTCCGCCTCATGAGTAACCAGTTTGCCGTCGTCAGCACCAGCGAAGAAACGCACGAGAAGATCCTCGGCCTTCTCCACGAAAGGTTCGAAAACCCCTGGTACATCCGCGGCCTCGAGCTCAATCTCCTGCTTACTGTCGCAGAAATGCCCGAGACAAGTTCTTTTGCAGAGGGAGCGGATCTCTATAAGGCAGTGGAGATCGTGCTGCCGGCTGTTCCGAAGGGTGACACCGTGACCGTCAGTGACCGGGAACTTGCGAAGATCGAGCGCCACCTGATGCTCGAGACTTCCCTGGAAAAAGCACTTGCCGAGGAGACGCTGGATGTGCGTTTCCAGCCGATCCTGTCCACCGCCACGGGGCGCTACTCGAAGGTCGAGGCGCTCGCGAGATTTACACATGACGAGTGGGGAGACGTGCCGGCATCGGAGTTTATCCCGATTGCCGAGAAGCGCGGCCTGGTCGCCCAGATCGATGAATTTGTACTGAGAAAAGCATGTGACTTCATAAAGAGCGCGACGGATGTCGAGATCGAATATGTCGGCGTAAATATCTCCATCACGGAGATGGCCAGCTCCGCCTTCCCGAAGAAGGTAAGATCGATCCTCGACGAATACGGGATCCCGTACCGCAAGATCGTTTTCGAGATCACGGAAAATGCCCTGATGACATCGCTCATTCTGATGATCGAGAATCTGCAGGAACTCTCTTCGGTGGGATTTCAGTTCGCGGTCGATAATCTGAGCCTGGGAAAGGGAGATATCGCGAAGCTTGCGATGCTTCCGTTCTCGATCGTAAAGCTCGACCGCTCGGTGCTCGAAGAAGTGGAGACGTCGGCCAGAAGCCGCATCCTTTTTGAAAATACGATTGACGTTCTTAAGAAGATAGAGATCCAGTCGGTAGTCGTCGGATGTGAGACGACCGTACAGTCGCAGTGGATCTCGGAGTGCAGCCCGGACGGGATCCAGGGATTCTACTACGCCCGCCCGATGGATAAAAATGGGTGCCTGGCATTTATTCAAAGGAATAATGCACAGACACCCAAAAAGCCCGGAAGGGATAATTTTATTATCGTAACCGAGTGAGGATCACATTACGGTTGATGATCATGTCGCCGCATGAGATCCTTTTTGTTTGAGGCAGCTATCAGGCTGCTTCTTTCTTTTCTTCCTTCTTTTCTGCCTTCTTCTCAGAAGTTACGGAAGCAGGATCGAGGAAGCGGTAGATGATCGCGGCAAATGCTGCGCCTACGAGCGGAGCCACGATGAAGACCCAGACGTTCTCGAGAGCTTCGCCGCCCTTGAAGAGAGCCGGTCCTACGGATCTTGCCGGGTTAACGGAAGTGCCGGTAAAGCCGATACCGAGGATGTGGACCAGAGTCAGTGTAAGACCGATCACGAGACCTGCGATATTGCCGTTTGCAATCTTCGATGTAACACCCAGGATCGCCAGAACGAATACGAATGTCAGAACGCCCTCGATAACGAAGGATCTTGCGACATCGTTGTCGAAGAGACCATTTGTACCAAAGCCGCTTTCATCCGGATCAAAGAAAACTGTCAGCAGAAGTGCACCGCCGCATGCGCCGATGACCTGGGAGCACCAGTAAAGGAGCATATCCTGAAGGGACAGCTTCTTGTTGACGAACATCGCCAGGGAAACTGCCGGGTTGATGTGGCAGCCGGAGATGTTGCCGATGGAGTAAGCCATCGCCACGATAACGAGACCGAATGCAAGAGCCGTCAGTGCATAAGCACCCATTCCGCCGGTTGTTCCGCAGCCTGTAACGATTGCGGTACCGCAGCCGAATACTACCAGTACGAATGTACCGATGATCTCAGCAAGATACTTTCTTAAAGAATCCATAATAAAACCTCCTTACGATAAAATCTATTTACCTATAGTATAAGATTAGCACGTAGAAATGGACAGGAGCATGATATAATCAAACTGTAAAAAAGATATAAAGTGAGGGAAAAGAAATGCTCGACAGTGTCACGATCAATCTCCATAGCAGTATTAAGATTTCTTCGGGAAAAGCACTCTACTTCGATCCTTTCCGTATCAGTGAGCCGACAGGCGATGCGGACATCATCTTCGTGACACATGATCACTACGATCATTTCTCTCCGGAAGATATCGCGAAAGTGATGAAGGCGGACACCATCTTCGTGGCCCCTGCATCTACAGCGGCCCTGATCCGACAGACTTTTCAGATCCCGTCCGATCGGATCGTTACCGTCGCACCCGGCGATACGCTCGAAGTTTCGGGGATCCCGGTAGAGGTCATCGCTTCCTATAACCCGGGAAAGAAATTCCATCCGAAGGCGAACGGCTGGGTCGGCTTCGTCGTTACCGTTGACGGCCTCCGTTACTATGTCTGCGGCGATATGGATGTCACAGAAGAAGGAAAGGCCGTCAAGTGCGATGTGCTTCTTGCTCCCTGCGGTGGTACTTACACCATGGACTATAAAGAGGCAGCCGAGCTTACAGGCTATATCTGCCCGAAGTATGTCATCCCGACGCACTACGGAGATCCGGTGGGCGAAAAGAACTGTGGAAGTGCTTTTGCCAGGGAAGTCTCGGAAAGAGGGATCGACTCTGTAGTCGTTATTAAACTCTGAAACACCCATAGTTTGCCGGATGCGAGCCGTAATGACTCGCCCCGGCAAAGAAAGGAAAAAATGAATTCCGTAAAAACTGAAAACAACTTCCCGGCATTCAATGACCGGAAAGCTTTCTATAAGATGCTCTGCAAGCTGGTCCTGCCGATCGTCTTCCAGTATTTCATGTCGGCGCTGGTTTCCGCGTCCGATGCATTTATGCTGGGCTTTCTGGACCAGACATCCCTGTCCGCGGTATCTCTCGCGGGACAGGTGGCCTTCGTGTACTATCTTTTCATCAACACGTTCCTGACCGGTGCGATGGTGCTCGGCGCCCAGTACTGGGGAAAGAAGGAATATACTACGCTCGAGGATGTTCTCGGCGTGACCATGCGCTACGTCATGATCGTGGGTATGGCTTTTACGCTGGCGGCGGTATTCTGCCCGAGCCTTCTGATGCGCGTGTTCACCCGTGATCCCGAGCTCATCGAGGGCGGCGTCAAATACCTTCGCATGGTGGCGGTCGGGTACTTCATCATGGGATTTGTGGACTCGTACCTGTGCTTCATGAAGATCTGTGAGAAGACCATGATGAGCACGGTCATCTCGACGATCGGCGTCGTCATCAACATCATCCTGAATGCACTTCTGATCTTCGGACTCGGGCCTTTCCCGAAGATGGGGATCGAGGGAGCGGCGCTCGCGACGGTTATATCGAGAGTGATCGAGCTCGTGATCGTGGCATTTGCCGTGCTCATGACCGACTGCGTCAAGCTCCGCGTCAGAAAACTCATCACGCTAAGCAAGAAGTTCATCCATTCAGATTTCTGGAAATACTCGTTTCCCGTCATGATCAACCAGTTCGGCTGGGGCGGCGGTATGACGATGTACTCGGTCATCATGGGACATCTAGGCTCCGACGCCACGGCGGCAAACTCGATCTCCAGTATTGTCCGCGCCCTGATCGCCAGTGTCTGCTGGGCGCTCGCGACCGGATGTCGCTCGGGATCGGTGCCGTCTCCGGGCTGGTGATCCTGGCGGGCATCCCGCTCGTTCTCATGATGCCTACAGACATGACATCGGTTGCGCACGGATACCTCAAGTGGATGCTCTTCCTTGCCACGTACTACATCATCGGAAACTCCCTGAACTCCACGGTCATCGGCGGAATTTTCCCTGCCGGAGGAGACACGAAGTTCGGTATGATCTGCGACTGCATCACGCTGTGGCTCGTGGTCGTCCCCTTAGGCGCACTTGCTGCCTTTGTCTGGAACCTCCCGGTCATCGCGGTCGCCGCGATCCTGACACTCGACGAATTCGTCAAGATCCCCGCCGTCTATATCCATTACAAGAAATATAAGTGGGTGAAGAACATCACCAGGGATGAATAATCGTATGTCGTGGGCGAGTGCTTTTCGCGATGAATCCACTTAAAATGCATACCCCCAGGGGGTATATAACCTTTCCCGATAGGATCAAATTGCGAAAAATGGCATTTTAGTCTGACTTTTTCAGGGGCTTGATAGGATCAAAACGAAGAAAATAAGGTTTTGGTCCTACTTTTGCTTCTGATGTATCCCCGAAAAGAGGAGTTTCCTGCTCGAAAAGCACTGGATACCCCCTATGCGATAGGATCAAAAAACGTTTCGACCAAGTTTTAATCCTATCGGCTAGCCGAATGGTTGATTCAGGTAAGTAAAAATGTTTCGATTCGGGCGATGTGCGGGCAAAATAGATCCCGATGTCGTATGTCGTATATGGATTGACGGAGGTGACCCCGTCGATCTCGAGTGCATCTTCACAGTAAAGAAACAGGACCGCGTCATCGTTTGCGATCAGGTAACTTCCTTTATAAGAGGATTTATCGATGGAGCCGACGCGGAGCGTCTTGATGAGATCTTCGTATTTCGGATCCTCGTTGGTCCAGGTCCGGTTTTCCCCGAGCGTGATCTTCTCAAAGGGATCCGCATTCTCCGCCGTTTTCTTCCGGCAGGAGGTCCCGAAAAGGAGACTGATCGAAAGAAGAAGGGGGAGAGTGCTTTTCGAGATGTGTTTAAGTCGGCCGGCCATGATGTAGAAGGTTCCTCCTGATGTCACTGATGATCTCATTATACCAGTAGTCCTCGTAACTATATGAAAATCATTTGAAGCGATTTTTGCAGGAAAAGATAAGAAAAACGTCGTTTTCGTCGTTTTCACCATGAAATTTGATTGTAATAAAACTGATTCTGTTGTAGAATTTTATCGGTGCGATTCTTGTGCACAATTTCATTAATAATCCCCATGAGGGGAAAATATAGGAGGATTTTAACATGGCAGTTAAAGTTGCAATCAATGGTTTTGGTCGTATCGGCCGTCTTGCTTTCCGTCAGATGTTTGGCGCAGAGGGTTATGAGATTGTTGCTATCAACGATCTGACAAAGCCTTCCATGCTGGCTCATCTTCTGAAGTACGATACAGCTCAGGGTGGTTACTGCGGCGTTATCGGTGAGAACAAGCACACAGTTTCTGCTGACGACGAAGCTAACACAATCACAGTAGACGGTAAGACACTGAAGATCTACGCTGAGAAGGACGCTGTAAATTGCCCTTGGGGTGAGCTCGGTGTTGACGTAGTTCTCGAGTGCACAGGTTTCTATACATCTAAGGAGAAGTCCCAGGCTCACATCACAGCTGGTGCTAAGAAGGTTGTTATCTCCGCTCCGGCTGGTAACGATCTCCCGACAATCGTTTACAATGTAAACCACACAACACTGACAGCTGATGACAAGATCATCTCTGCTGCTTCCTGCACAACGAACTGCCTGGCTCCGATGACAAAGGCTCTCAATGATTTCGCTGCTATCCAGAGCGGTATCATGACAACTGTTCACGCTTACACAGGTGACCAGATGATCCTCGACGGCCCGCACAGAAAGGGTGACCTCCAGAGAGCACGTGCTGGTGCTGCTAACATCGTTCCGAACTCCACAGGTGCTGCTAAGGCTATCGGCCTGGTTATCCCGGAGCTCAATGGTAAGCTCATCGGCGCAGCTCAGCGTGTTCCGACACCGACAGGTTCTACAACAATTCTCCACGCTGTAGTTAAGGGTGAAGTTACAGTTGATGGCATCAACGCTGCTATGAAGGCTGCTGCTAACGAGTCCTTCGGTTACACAGAAGAGAAGCTCGTTTCTTCCGACATCATCGGTATGAGATATGGTTCCCTCTTCGATGCAAACCAGACAATGGTTTCCAAGATGGACGACGGCAACTCCCTCGTACAGGTTGTTTCCTGGTACGACAACGAGAACTCCTACACATCTCAGATGGTTCGTACAATCAAGTACTTCGCAGAGCTCGGCTAATAGCTACTCTCGAAAAGAGTTCTTAAGTAAACAAGAATCAAGAGGACTGTTCCTTCGGGGACAGTCCTTTTTCTTTGGCAAAAGCATTTGCCCCGCGACCGCGTGCGGGTCGCGCATCTTATGTATCTCCGGCGGGTCGGGCGGCGCAGCCATGCTGCCGGCCCCCTGCGCGGGTCCGCCGCATGTTCAATTTCGAAATGCCGATTTGCAACTCTGAACACAAAATCCTGCATTTTATTTCAGCCGGGGGTGCAGATTATGAGTATCCGAACCCGAACGGCAGGTTCTTTTTCATATATAGTGCTACATGGTATAATGACAACGGAATTTGAGAAAAGAGGGTACGGATATGAAACTTACAAGCATCAATTGCCCGAACTGCAATGGTCAGCTGAAAGAAGAAAACGGAAAGTTCATCTGCATGAGCTGCGGAGGTGCTTTTGCCATCGATTACGATGAGGCTGATGTCGAGCACGAGAAACTGCAGACGGAAGCAGAGCGCGAGCGTATCCGTATCGAGCGCGAAAAAGAACTGATGGCGACGAAGATCCGCCTCGAGGAAGAAGCGCAGATGAGAAGAGCGGAGCGCACCAGAAAAGCGGCGACCAGCGGCATTCTGAAACTCTTCCTTATCCCGATCTGCATCATGCTGGTGATGAGCATCGGATCTATGATCTTCTTCGGTATTATAGGAAAAAGAGTAAGCAAGAGAGCAACCAACTGGATGACCAACTCGACGAAAGGAACGGTGGCCACGACAGCTACGAAACCGACGGACCGGGTCATCACCCCGGAACTCATCCTGAACGATAAGTCTTTCATTGAGAACGCGATTGCTTCCGGTGTGTCCTGCGCAAAGGCCAAGCACTCAAAGATTATCAATGACTTTGATCTGAAGACCGAACTGAATCTGGATATGGTTCCGCAAGCTTCTCTCGTAGAAGAGCCGAAACTGGTAAATGCATATTTCATTGAATCCGATAACAGATACTTCGTTATGGTGTTTGAACTGACCTTCGGTTATAACCAGGATATCGACCGTACAAAAACGATGTACTTCGCCTGCTATCTTTCCGGCATTTCCCGCAACAGCGAAGGAAAGATCATAACCGATTACAACGTCCAGATGGATTACGGAACAGGTATGGATCTGAGTTATTCAGCGTATGAAGACAAGGATCAGCTGTATCGCGAAGTCGTGCTTGGCAAGAACGGAATCTGTGATGATCTGACCAAAGATCTGGTAGATGCCTGAAGTAAAAACTGACGGAGAAATTGTATGAAACTAAAGAGCTTAAACTGCCAAAACTGTGGAAATCCCCTCCGCGAGGCGGATGGCAAGCTTCACTGTGACGTATGCGGCGGAGTCTATGACCTGGATGTAAGCTTCGAGACAAAGCAGATGGAACATATCCAGAAATCTATTGAGAACGCGGAGGCCTCGATCGAAGCCGACAAGCGTGCACTTGAGGAGTTCCAGCGCGCGAAGGAAGAAGCGGAGATCGAGGCGGAGCGCCAGCAGAAAGCGCGCCTGGAAGAGATGATGCGTCCGATCCGCCGCCGCAGTCTTATGCATTCCATACGAACTGTGGTGATCACCTTGGTGATAAGCGCCGTGGTCATCGTGGGTATGATCATTCTGCTTAAGAATCTGGACGTATCGTCAAAGTCAAAGAAGACGCAGTCCACGACACAGACGGAAGTGGCGAAGAATTACCGGATCACCCCGTCGGAACTCAAGGGGGCGGGTGCTTTTCTAGAGGAAGTATCTGCGAAGGCCATCGAGATGATCAAGAAGGACCACGACGGGTCAGTGTATGAGTCCACGGACGACACACTGTACATCTGGAACCGCACCGACGACCTGCGTGTGATGAATTACTATCTGCTCACACGTGAGGACAGAAACTACCTCTACATGCTGATCGCGATGCAGATGAAGGGCGCGAACAATTCGCCGAACAGCGACGAGGTCCTGGATAAGGAAGTCTATGTGATGGCCTACGTCGAGAACGTCGTGATCGGCGAAGACGGCAAGGTCACCTACCGCGATGACAAGATCAAGACGGATAGATCGTCGGACTATAACTTCATGTGGCACGCCGACTTCGAGACGGACAAGCTCATCGAGGAACTCATCACCGCCAAGGAAAATGACTCCGAGAAGCCGTTCCTGCTGCATGAGTTCACGGTGTAAGAGAATATATCCGGCTTGGCCTGCGGAGAGTGCTTTTTGCGAAGAATGATATGATGGTAATGAAGACGGAATCGAGGATACCCGGTTCCGTCTTTTATGTTACGCCGTTTTTTTCGCAATTGCGTTTTTCGACGCAAATATATTTTGTACAATACGTTGTTTTCGGCAAGACGTATAAAAAAGACGTAAAAAAACCGATCCAAATACGTCGCATTTCGATCATCTGCTTTTTCGACGTAAATCTCGAGACAATATTGCGTCGTATTTAAAGAAAGACATAATTCGACGTAAATCACACACAAAAAATACGTCGAAATCTGCACAAAAGCATTTTTCGACGTACCGTGATATGAATCATATTACTTCGAACTGAAAAACCTGTTCGCCTTCGTCTGCGGCGAGGACAAGATGCAGTTGACTTACATCATATCCGAAAAGTCGCTGAAGTCATCGTTGCTGCTCGGGTTCTCCCAGAGCGGGCGTGTGGCGGTGGGCGCCTCGTAGATCGGGCCCGGTTCAGGTGCCGGTGGTGCTGCGGGAGCCGGTGACGGAGCGGGCGCCTGCACCTGCGGCTGCGCTGGAGTCTGTGAAGCAGCGTACTGCGGTGCGGAATATTGTGGCACGCCCGCCTGAGGCGCAGAATATTGCGGTGCTGCGTACTGCGGTGCTGCTACCTGAGGTGCAGCATACTGCGGCATGCCGATCGTGGCTCCGCCTGCAACCGATCTGATCTTCGCAGCCGGGACTCCGGGCGTTACCGTCCCGCCGGAGACGTTGTTATAGGCCATAGCGGTCATGTCATGGCCGGACAGTGAACGATACGTTCCGTATTTGCTGGTCTCGATTTCTTTTCCGAATTCGATGATCACTGCCTTTCGAAAAGCACCCGCACTCATTACATCCGATGTGAAAATGACGGGCTCTCTCGAGACTGCATTCACGCCGTTGATGGCACCATAAGCGGCTCCGCCGGATGCACCATCTATCACTGCGTATTGTGGCTCCTGCACTTCCTTTCCCGGAATATAGCGTGTTACCGGTGCCATAGAAGCGAAAGGAAGACTCGTTGCCAGACGGGTGCCGTACTCCTGGCTTTTGCACAGTGCCTCGGCGTTCCACTCTGTGAAGTTGACAAACTCTTGAGGGTTCATCCGCATGCTGTCCTGCTGGCTGAAGAAAACGATGTCTGAGCTGAATTCCTCGACCTTGGAGCGGCTGTCGCCCTTGTTATTCGAAGCGTTCAGTATTAATGCTGTGAGCAGGAATGCGCAACCGATACCGATGGCCGCACCTGTGATGAGAGCTAAAACCCAAATTAAACCATCCATCTATATCACCCCTGTCTCTTTTTCATAAAGTTAAAAATCGAACTGGACTGGGACAGCTTCAGCTGCTTCGTCACTTTCTTATACATCGCATATCCGACGATGAAAATCGCCAGCGCGATCATGAGCGCCGCGATGATGATGGAGACCGGATTGTTGTTACTGCTGCTGGAGCGGCGTACCCTGCGCTCGGTATAAGAGCGGAACATAGAGGGCAGTAGCGAAGTTCCGAACCAGTACGTCAGAAGTCCGGTGAACAGCGTGGAAAGACCTGCTGTCACGCCGAGGAAAAGTTTCTTGTTCCACGGGATACCGCATACCACTTTTCCGGTCTGGCCGTTCACCATAATGGTGTTGTGTTTTCCTTCGAAGTCGTAGCAGATGAACCACACAGGGATCATGACATACCGCACATCCTGATCCACCAGCGTGGAAGAGCATTCTCTTCTTATCTTCTTGCTCGAGCCGCTTACTGATTTTGCGACGCGGTTGTGAAAAGCCTCTCTGGCGCGGTAAGATACGACCTGCTCGAGATCTGCATTGGAGATATCGGATACATTCGAGTAAAAGCCGAGAAGATAGTCCTCGTCGAACAGCTTGATATCCGAGTAGTTGAAAGGCTCCAGACGCTGGGAGCTCTCGTCCGAGAGCATCTGCGATCCATCTACAGGAAGATTCGTGATGCCCATCGCGCCGGATCTGCCCCAGTACTTGGTATGTCTGTGTTTGCCGGATCCGACTTCGCTGGAGATGACATCTGCCTCGACGTGGTATGCATTTGCCAGCCAAAACGGTACATAGATGCCGCGAACCTCGGAAGGCTTGAAATTCTTTACTTCTTTCGGGATAAACGGCCCGTGTTTGAATCTCTCCTTAACAAGACCGACGGCCTGCTCTTTGCTGATCTTAAACGGAATGATGAATTCCGGTGCTTTTTCCTTGGAAATACGGTTAAAGACCACGCTGGAGCTGCCGCAGTAGATGCACTTCGTGGAGGCCTCGGTGCCGTTGATCGAGATCTCGCCGCCGCAGGAGCCGCAGGTGTAGATGTAGCAGTCGAAGAACTCCTGGGCCGTCTCTTTATCGACGCCATAAACTTCCGCAGCGGAGACCGCCTTCCGGTTTTCTGAATATTTTTTCTCGCTGGATTCGACTTCCTCTGCATCCCAGGCGCCGCCGCAGGAAGGGCAGACGACCTTCTGCTTCACCGGGTCGAAGACCAGTGGAGTCGCGCAGTTTTTACATAATGTTGCCATGATGATTCCGTCCTTGTATAGGTTAGTAGTTTCGGGACATCTTTTCCGCCCCGGATAAATCACCTAATCATTATACGTCAAAAGCACTTGGATTCATCATCCGGATCGCCGAATTAGGAGTCGGTATTTCCTGCGATTTCGCGCCACTGTTTTCTGTAATCGCGCGGGGTGGAGTCGAAGAATTTCTTAAATGTCTCACTCATGTAGCTGACGCCCGAGAAGCCGGAAAGCGAGGCGATCTCCGTCATGTTCAGATTGCTCGAACGGAGGTATTCGGCGACTTTTCTGGCGCGCAGATGCATCAGATAATTGATCGGAGATTCGCCGACGAACTGCTTGAAAAGAAGGTTGCAGAGGGACTTGCTGATATTCGCGGAGCCGGCGATCTCTTCGAGCGTGATCGTCCGCTGGTAGTTGTCGGAGATGAAGTGCATCATGTTCTTAAAGGTCTGCATCCGCGCATCCGGCGCTTCTTCCGGTCCGAGAACGCCGATGATCTCGGATCTTTTGATCACGAGATCCCAGATCTGATAGAACTGCTTCGTGACCTCGAAGGCGCAGTGGCGGATCGGCGGAAGTGTATGCATGAGCCGGGACACTTCCTCCGTCATCTCGTCGATGTCGCGGAAACGGAGATACGGAAGATC
>ONFC01000009.1 GCA_900317035.1 uncultured Eubacteriales bacterium | reverse complement strand
TTTGCGGTCGGCTTTGCCGTCCGCTGTGATTGCGGCGACACCGCCGCTTTAACTCGCATCATTCCTACCCCCGTGTCAGATCTGCCTCTGAAGGAGCCGCCCCCGATCGTCCACCGGGGGCATTTTTGCTCCCACTTACACCTCATCATTGTCACCGCCCGGGGAGGGCTTTGGCTTGCGGGGAGTCCGTCTGCTTGCCGTCATCTCAATATAGTCACGGACATTTTGCGGCACGATCTTGGCATACAGATGCTCGGCGTGCTTTGTCAGCTCTGCATCGAGGGTGCTGCCTTTCTGCGCCAGATACATCTCCAGCGCCGCTACCTTTTCCTCGCTCACATCAATCGTCTTCTTCATGTCATATCACCCCACTTCGGATCACAGTCTTCGGTTTCGTCCTCAGATTCCTCCTGTTTCTGTTCCGGCTTTGGCAGAATGGAGTACAGGTCACCGCCCCGGACGAGGACACCATACTCCGTCATGCTGCCTTGCTTTGCACCGAGGACAGTCACGCCGAGATCATGCAGGTCGGTATTGGAAAGCACAGAAATATTGAAGTCCTCCGGCAAATTTGCCCGGAGGTAGCGCAGACCATAATGCGAGTAATCATCGACAGCCTCAAACTGGTATTCGTCCATCGTCCGCAGCGCTCTGCGCAGACCGGCGATGTCATGCTCGTCCGTTTCCTCCATGATTGCTTTGACCTTTGTGACACTCTCCGGCGAGAGGTCATGAAGCTGCCAGGCGACTTCATTCAGATCCGGCAGCGCTTCCATATCATCAAAGAAAAAAAGCGGAAGTGCTGAGTGCATGGTAAAGCATACAAGATCCTCGTATTCCATGCCGCATTGCTCTGCGAAATTCCAAATTTCCTCAAACGCACACGGAAATGAGAACCACGCTGCATTCTGCCGGTCGTCCGGTGCGCCGAGCAGAAGAGAGAAAAATGTCCCGTGCGGTCTGCCGACCTCCACGGAAACATTCAGGCATTCATAATGATCCGGTTCGCAGTAGTAATCCCCGACGAATACGCCATGATTCCGGTCAGCCATCATCATGCCGATACGCTCACGGTCAAGGCAGGGAAGTAATACCTCCGGACAATTTTCAATCTCCGGCAGCATCTCATTGTCGATGCAGAACTGCCCCAGCTCTGCAAAGCTAACCGCACGAACCGTCGGGACTGTTTCCAGATTGTACAGCAGTGGCAGCAGATCATTGGGGTGATCCACCTGTAATCTGTCTGCAACCGCGACAAATGCAGCACGTTTCTCCGGCGGCATCTGCTCGTACTGGTTGATCAGCGCATTCAGCACATAGATGTTCATGTGAAATACCTCGCCCTGCATCGCTGCCGGGAACACCATCGTTCTGTCATCGGGGAAGCGAATCTTCACATTGGAATTGCCCACTTGATTACGCTGCCGGTCGAGAATGTCCTGCAATTCCAGCGCCGGTTTCGGGAACTCGACAACCGTGCTGATGCCGTCCTTGTAAACAGAAATTTTCACTGCGACAGCCCTCCCATATCCTGCGATTCCTCCATCTCCTGCTCGGCAGCAAGCGCCTGCTCCAGCATCGCCCGGTCGTAGCAATAACAGTAACAATCGTAGTCACCACGCTGCGGCATACAGCGCAAATAGTAGACATTCTGCTCCGTTTCCACCCGGTAGCCCTTGCCGTGGATGCCCCAGTTCACAATTTCCAGCCCTTCGTGTGCGTGGTTGTATTTCTCCATGCCGCTGCGCCCGGACAGCAGATCGTGCCGGAGCGTGTCGATCACCTCGTCAAATTCCTTGATGAATCGTCTGTCGTTCAGCGTATCGTTCTGCCCGAACCATGTGTGGTGAAAGCCGTTCCCGCTGCTGTCAAAGTCCATCCGCAGATAGCCGACACAGGCATCTGCGATCTGCTGTTCATCGACCGTATAGAGGAACCGGCGCTCCGATTCCTCCGGTACACAAAATTTCAGTTCCATATTCATTCTCCTTGTTCAGTTGGCTCCGTTTCCGGCGGAGCGTTTAGTTCGTCAATATATTCCCACAAACTTTGCGAATATTCAATGCCCACAAATGTTACCCATTCCGTCCATCGGGCATCGGTAGTGGTCGTTTTCTGCACAAGCCGCCCATCGGCAGAGGAGAAAAATACCTCACCGTTACCGCCGTACACACCGAACTCTGCACCGTTATAGACACCGATTCCCGGCACATCGGGCATCGTGTCTATGCCGCCCTGTTCCGTATAAACGAGCGTATCAATGCCGCTGCCAAAGGCTTTTCCGACAAAATCATAATTGAAATAGCCGAGTATCAGCCCGACATTATCAGCCGTCCGGCGCTGCTCTGCGGCATCCAGATCGCCGTGGCCGCCGGGAGCATAGAGCCATTCGCTCTCATAAGCATTGCGGCTCCAAGCAGCGAGATCGGCTGCGTTTTTTGTTCCGGGTGAGGTGAATAAATAGCCGTCAATGGTTAGCTGTTTCATCCACAAATAGGTGCGCTCGAACTCATCATAATCAATGTTGAGACCATAGGTGCTGTTCAAAGAGCCGACCAACATCGCATCATCCCCGATAGAAAAATATCCGGCATATTCCCGCTGGATTTCCACTGGCTCAGTGTTGACGTGTTACAGCCGTTTTCAGATGTTCCAACCACACGGAGGACAAACGGCAGATCGACAGAATCAAGAAAACTCAAATCTACGTTATCACCGGTCACGCCATCTCCAAGAAGGCCTCCCGACTTGGCATAATAGAGTTTTGCAAGATACTGACAGGTGTCATTGGATAGCGGTGACGCAATGGTAATTTCAACGTTTGTATCCTCAGGAACACTTTCATGTCCAGTCGTCTGGGACGTTTCCTGTGTCTCGGATTCAGGGATCGACGGGAACTCATTATGAACTTTTTTGCATCCGGGCAAGCACATCAAAACAGTCAGAGCCACAAAAAAAGCAATCGGCTGTCTTAAGCTTTGGAATCGCGTATTTTCCGAAATTCTGTTCAAGAAATGCATGCGTACCTAAGTCCTCATTTTATCTTTCGATTTCATTATACAATAAATAGTCGAAAAAAAAGAACTGTCTCTTCGCGATAAACCGCAGGAAAGACAGTTCTTCTGGAGCCAATGGTGGGAATCGAACCCACGACCTATTCATTACGAGTGAATTGCTCTACCCCTGAGCCACATTGGCATTGCTTTTGAAGCACAAACAAATATACCGATTATTTAGTAATATGTCAAGTTTTGAAGCAAAGATAAACGGCATCTTTCATACGGATGCCGTTTATCGAAAAGACTTGATTCACTTATATAAAAGCATCATTCATGCTGCATACGCCAGTCGATACAGCGGCGTAAGTAGTGGACATAATCCGGATTCTTACACATTCCTTTTCCGTCCACATCAGAGATCTTCGCCACATCCTGACCGTTACACAGCGTAGTCTTCATAACGATATTCAGTGCCGGAACACAGGTATCATTGGCAATATAAGTACCGATACCAAAAGCCACCTTCGCGCGGTCACGGAAGTGCCGGTAGATACAATCAGCCTTTTCGAAGTTCAGGCTGTCAGAGAAAAGAAGCGTTTTCGTCTTCGAATCGATTCCGAGGGACGTATAATGGTCGACCATCTTCTCTCCCCATGCGATCGGGTCACCGGAATCATGACGTACACCGGAGAACAGCGTCGAATACGTCAGCTGGAAATCCCTAAGGAAACAATCCGTAGTGATCGTATCCGTCAGCGCGGTGCCGTTTAAGACACCATATTCGTCCACCCAGGCACGAAGAGCGTACCAGTTGGAATATGCAGGATTATGTTTATGATCGCCCTGGCCGATACACATGATCCATTCATGCGCCATCGTTCCCACAGGCGTGAGGTTATACTTCTTTGCAAGATAAACATTGGATGTACCGACAAATCTGCTTTCACCGAGATCAGACTCTGCCAGTGCTTTTACCGCCATATCCTGAGCATGGGCAGAAAGACGGCGGCGCATGCCAAATTCACTGAAGGAAGATATACAGTACTTCCCGCTCTTGAGCCATCCGATCTTCTCGTTTAAGCGTTTTTCAAAGCTTTTGATCAGTTCATCATAGTTATATGCCATCCGGAAATACACTTCATTTACGATCGCAAGAGTCGGGATCTCATACATGGACGTATTGAGCCAGGTACCACGGGTTTCAATCGAAAGACCGCACTCCGCATCACTCGTTATTTCAAAATCCTCATATCTGGGCTTCCAGAGCCTAAGAAAATCGATATAAGAGCCCTTTATCCATCGGATCTCATCCAGATAAGCAAGTTCTTCTTCTGTGAAACGCAGTTCACAGTAAGCCATCAGCTGGTCCTTTATCTCCTGGATCATCTCCGGAGTAAAATGAACATCCGTGTTTCTGCAGCGGAAAGTCCAGGTCGTCTTATACGACGGGAACTGGTGATAGATCGCCTGTCCCATGGAAAACTTATACATATCTGTCTCAAGGAGACTTGTAATGATTCGTTCCAGTTTCATATTATGCTTTCCTCCAAGGTTCTTTTCCCTCATGCAAAACATCGATCTGACAGCACTTCATCGTGGTCAGAGCCGCATCATGGGACGCCGGGGAAACGCCGGCACAGCAGGCACTGTCAACGATGATGTCTCTTTCCGGGAAGAGGTTTTTGATCGTAAGAGCATTGGATACGACACAGATATCCGTACAAAGACCGATCAGCTCTACAGGATCTGTATCGCCTTTAAGGATACTTTTCCAGCCGGTATATCCGAAAGATGGTTTTTCAACGACCATTGTACATTCCGGCGCCGCTTTCAGGATCTTTTCAGGGATCTTCCATCCATCAGTACCTTTAATGCAGTGAGGAACAGGAAGGTATTTTCCCTCTCTGGTATTCAGGTAGTTCTTTTTATGAGTATCCTGTGTGAAAATCACCCGACCGCCGTTTTTGACATAGGTCTTTATCTTTTTCACCACGTTGGAAACGATCTTTTCCGCTTCCTTGGAGCCGAGCGCGCCATCGATAAAATCGGTCTGCATATCAACAACGATAAGTGTTTTCATATAGAAACCTCCTGCATATCAATTTAAAGCCATTATAAATCAATAATCTTATAAAATAAAAGACTCCCTGTATCAGATATCTGATATAAGGAGTCTTTCTGGCGTCCACGAGGGGATTCGAACCTCCGGCCTACCGCTTAGGAGGCGGTCGCTCTATCCTGCTGAGCTACGTGGACATATGAAAACGGCAGTTCCAACCGGTTTCACTCAAATTATTTCAGGCGATCCATCGTCTTTTTTGTCTCGGCTTTCACCTTTTCAAGATCGATCGTTTTCAGTTCATGCTTATACATGACGAACTGACCATCGATCATAACAGACTCGACGCACTTGGGGCCGCAGGAATATACCAGTGCGGAAACCGGATTTCCGAGAGGCCACATCTGCGGGCAATCATAATCGATAATCTGGATATCAGCACGCATACCCTGCTCTATAATACCACAATCATCAAAACCACATGCCAGATATCCGTTTCTGGTCGCCATAGTAAAGACGTCAGCAGCTTTTAGAACAGTCGGATCAAGGGTATTCCCTTTTGCCATAAGAGAAGCCAGACGCATCTCCATGAACATATCCTGATTGTTATTGCTGGCAGCACCATCCGAGCCGATGCAAAGACGTACGCCATCCTTCTGCATATTGACCATATCCGCAAATCCGGAAGCAAGTTTCATATTACTGGATGGATTATGAGCGACCCAGGTCTTGCGCGATGCAAGGATTTTTCTATCTTCATCACTTAAATGGACACAGTGGGCTGCAACAGTCGTATCAGTTAATAGTCCGACAGAATCAAGCTTTTGCACCGGTGAACAGCCATAGCTATTCTGACAGTTATTGTTTTCCGTGATCGTCTCGGAAACATGAACACTGACAGGAATACCATATTCTCTTGCAAGGTCTGAAAGCGGCTGATAGAAGTATTCCGGATATAAATAGATAGAATGGACCAGAAGGCTGTGCGTAATAAGGCCTTTTCCTTCTTTTCGAATAAAGTCATTCAGCTCCTCGACACTGGATCTGTCGATCAGCCATTTCCCGTCTACGCACTTCTTGCCCATAGATGTCTGTTGAATACGGAAACCTGATTCAACCGCACCTCTGGCAATCAAAAGAGCACCATCATACATATTAGCGGCACAAGCCGTTCCGCCCTCGATCATCTCGGCCAGAGTAAGGAGATTTCCATAATAGAAATCATCTGGGATCATCTTATCTTCACGCGGGATAATCTCACCGAAAAGCCAGTCCTGAAGTGCGGTATCATCAGCAATATTGCGGAAGATCGACATCGGTGAATGCGCATGTGCATTCGCAAAAGTCGGGCAAAGGATCTTATTTTCACCTTCATATGTGAAGAAATTCTCACCAGCACATTCTTTCAATGCAATAACAGCAGCATCTTTCGAATTGCCCACATACAATATCTTCTTGTCCGCGACTGCACAGTACCCGTGTTCAATTACAGAAACAGGTGCATCATCATGAGGACTAACGATCGTAATATCAGAAAAAAGAACAGCTTTACTCATATCACTCCTCCAGATCCCAAGAGTGAATATATTTTTCCTGTTCAGGTGTCAATGTATCGATCGAATACCCCTTGGACTGGAGCAAAAACTCGCCAACACGGTCATCAATAACTGTCGGAGTATCGTAAACGTGCTTGTCCAGGTCTTTTCCATGTTCTGCAATATAGCGGGCACTCTGAGCCTGCAGAGCAAAGCTCATATCCATGATCTCTACCGGATGTCCGTCACCGGAAGCAAGATTGACAAGTCTGCCCTCGGCAAGTATACAGATCGTCCTTCCATCCGGAAGAACAAAACCTTCAATATTCTTACGGAGTTCTTTTCGCTCAGAAGCCATAGCAGCGAGCTGGACAAGATTGATCTCCACGTCAAAATGGCCGGCGTTGCAGCAGATCGCGCCATCCTTCATCTTCTCAAAATGCTGCTTGGTAATGACATCCTTGCAGCCGGTTACCGTTACAAATACATCACCCAGAGGAGCTGCTTCGTCCATGGTCATGACATCATAACCTTCCATGATCGCTTCACAGGCCTTAACGGGATCGATCTCAGTAACAATAACCCGGGCACCCATACCCTTTGCACGGAGAGCTACGCCCTTTCCGCACATACCGAATCCGGCTACAACAACGTATTTGCCGGCAACAATGAGATTGGTCGTTGCCATGATCGCGGTCCATACAGATTGTCCGGTACCGAAACGATTATCAAAAAGATGTTTACAGCGAGCATCATTAACTGCAATAACAGGATATGCGAGTCTTCCCTCTTCTTCTAAGATCTTCAGGCGATGAACGCCTGTCGTTGTCTCTTCGCATGAACCAAGCATACCGGAAACGAGGTGTTTGTGTGTTGAATGGAGAAGCATAGCAAGATCTCCACCATCGTCAATAACGATATCCGGGCCAAAAGCAAGCGTCATTTCCAGATGTTTTCTATACGTCTCAGGATCTGCTCCATGGATGCAATACACTTTCATTCCTCGCTCTACAAGCGCTGCAGCAACATCATCCTGTGTAGATAATGGATTACAGCCGGTAAGTGCAACATCTGCACCGCCTTCGCGAAGTACTAAAGCAAGATTAGCTGTTTTTGCTTCCACATGAACACTTACGGAGATCTTCAATCCTTCAAAAGGGCGGGTCTCCTTCAATTCTTTCTCGATAATCCGAAGAACCGGCATATTCCTATATGCCCAATCGATCTTGTGATGTCCTTCAGGAGCCAGTTTGATGTCTTTGATTTCGTATTGAGGAAGTTCGCTCATATAGTATCTCCTTATAGTTTTGAGAAAAACTTTTCCATTAACGCAATACTGTTTTTAGACGAAGCATTCGCGTTCTCCATAACTTCAGCATGAGACAGTGGCTGTCCGGATATTCCGGCTGCAAAGTTTGTAATACAGGAAACAGCAAGAATTCTCATTCCACAGTGGCTGGCAGCAATTGCCTCAGCAACAGTGGACATACCAACTGCATCAGCGCCTAAGATCTTTAATGCGCGTATCTCCGCAGGAGTCTCGTACTGCGGTCCTCTGGTATATGCATAAACGCCCTGATGCAGCGTTATTCCAAGTTCTTTTGCAGATGCCTTCAAAAGATCAGAAAGCCCTGAATCATAGACGCGGGTCTGATCAGGGAAACGAGGTCCGAACTCATCCAGATTCTTACCACGAAGCGGAGAATCACAGAATAATCCGATATGATCAGTAATGACCATGAGTTCAGACGGTTTCATATCAGTGTTTATTCCACCGGCCGCATTAGTCATCACAAGGGTTTTTACACCAAGCGTTGCCATTACACGAACATAAAATGTCGCTTCCTGAGTAGAATAACCCTCGTAGTAATGGAATCTTCCCTTCATAATAAACGTCAGTTTACCGGAAAGTTTTGCCACCAGAAGTTTACCATCATGACCCGCGACTGTCGTTCTCGGGAAATGTGGGATATTTTCATAGGGGATCTCGGAAATCGTCTCCACACGATCGGTCAAAGGACCGAGTCCGGAACCCAAAACAAGGCAGGCATCAGGTATATCCGTCACCTGCGAACGGATATATTCTGCTGCCTGCAATACATCAGCGTAATAATCTGACTTAGTCATTAGAATCCTTTCCACAGCAATTCTTGTACTTTTTGCCACTTCCGCACGGACACGGATCATTGCGGCCAACCTTCTTGGAATCACGCTTTACCGGCTGATTCTGCGTAATACCGGCCTGCTGATGCGCTTTTGCATCTTCACCGGACTGAGCACGCTTGGCAACAGAATCCAGCTGAGCACTACCATGACCTTCCTGAAGTTTCTTTACAGAATTCTTTCTCTCGATACGCTGACCAGCCTCGATATTCGCCTTCATGATCAGTCGGACTGTATCATTCTGGATGAGCATATTCATCTCATCGAACATCTCAGAACCTTCGATACGGTACGCAACGACCGGATCCTTCTGACCGACACTTCTCATGCCAATAGCATTACGGAGCTGATCCATAGCATCGATATGATCCATCCATTTCTGGTCAACATTGAAAAGCAGGATCTGACGCTCAGCTTCACGGAAGATCTCAGGAGTCAGTTCCTCATCACGCTTCTCAAGTTTCTCGAGAGCCTGCTCTTCAAGCTTATCAGAGATATCTTCAGCATCTGCAGCCTCTTTTGCGCTGATCGCTTTAGAAAGATCTTCAATTACCGGAAGATTTCCGAAAACATCAGAAATCGATGCCTTCAGGCCAACACACTCTTCTGTGTCGATCTTGCCATCAAGATTAACACGTTCAACGATTCTTTCGGACACTGCAGAGGTCATCTTCTTGATCGTATCGTGGATATCCACACCGTCCAGAACCTTACGGCGCTGTTCGTAGATAAGATTTCTCTGGACATTCATAACATCATCGTACTCAAGAACGTGACGTCTGGTACTGAAGTTCATACCCTCGACTTTCTTCTGGGCACTCTCGATCTGTTTGGAAAGGAGGCCATTCTGGATCTCAACAGATTCATCTACACCAAGCTTTTCAAATGCCGCAGTTGCACGATCTCCACCGAAAAGACGCATAAGATCATCATCAAGAGCCAGGAAGAACTTCGTACGTCCCGGATCGCCCTGACGGCCGGCACGACCTCTTAACTGATTGTCGATACGGCGTGATTCATGACGCTCTGTACCTACGATAAAAAGACCGCCGGCTTCTCTAACCTTCTCAGTTTCTTCTTTGATTTCTTCTTTGAATTTCTTCTCTAATGAAGAGAATCTTTCACGGGCTTCAAGAATAACTTCATCATCAGTCTCGTTATACGCTGTCGATGCATCGATGAGTTCCTCAGTATAGCCGAGTTTTCTCATCTCCTGTTTTGCCATAAACTCCGGGTTACCACCCAGCAGAATATCGGTACCACGGCCAGCCATGTTTGTAGCAATGGTAACTGCACCATAACGTCCGGCCTGAGCAACGATCTCAGCCTCTCTTAAGTGATTCTTCGCATTGAGTACATCATGTTTAATGCCTGCACGGGTAAAGATCTTAGAAAGGAATTCAGACTTGCTTACCTCGACAGTACCGACAAGAACAGGCTGTCCTTTCTCATGTGCTTCCTTTACCTGACGAAGAACAGCAGCATATTTACCACTCTGGTTCTTATAAACGGCATCGTGCTCGTCAATACGGGCAATCGGCTTATTCGTCGGGATCTGGATAACATCCAGGCTATAAATCTGACGGAATTCGGATTCCTCCGTAAAAGCTGTACCTGTCATACCGGCAAGTTTCTCATACATACGGAAGTAGTTCTGGAATGTAATGGTAGCAAGCGTTTTGGATTCTCTTTCGACCTTTACGCCCTCTTTCGCCTCGATTGCCTGATGCAGGCCATCGCTGAATCGGCGGCCATACATAAGACGTCCGGTAAAGTCATCAACGATGATGACCTCACCATTTGTGACAACGTATTTCTGGTCACGTTCCATCGTACCATTAGCTTTCAGGGCATTATTGATATAGTGCTGAAGATCGAAGTTCTCAGGATCAGAAAGGTTATTCACGCCGAAGTGCTTCTCTGCCTTCTCGATACCTTTCGCAGTAAGAACCGCTGTTCTAGCCTTTTCATCAACAACATAGTCGCAGTCTCCGCTGACATCATCAATATCGACTTTTTCATCTGTCTCAACTACGACAAATTTCTTAAGGGTTTTAACAAAACGGTCGGCCTTAGTATACATATCGGAAGATTCGCCGCCCATTCCGGAAATAATAAGAGGAGTTCTCGCTTCATCGATAAGGATACTATCGACCTCGTCGACGATAGCATAAACGAGTTCACGCTGAACCATCTTCTCTTTTCTGTCAACCATGTTATCACGGAGGTAATCGAATCCGAATTCATTATTCGTACCATACGTAATATCAGAATTATATGCTTTACGGCGGTCGGAATTATCCATGTCATGAACGATCAGTCCGACGGTAAGACCAAGATAACGGTACACCTTACCCATCCATTCACTATCTCGGCGGGCGAGGTAATCATTAACCGTAACTACGTGAACTCCGCGGCCGGTAAGAGCATTAAGATAAACAGGCAGTGTAGCAACAAGTGTTTTACCTTCACCTGTCTTCATCTCAGCGATTCGGCCCTGATGAAGAATAATACCACCGATAAGCTGAACCTGATAAGGACGAAGTCCTAAAACTCTCCAAGCTGCCTCGCGGATCGTAGCAAATGCATCAGGAAGAATATCATCTAAAGTCTCTCCGTCTGCAAGTCGCTTCTTAAGGACATCCGTCATGCCTTTCAGTTCTTTTTCCGACATGTTCTTATACTTATCGGACCGGCTCTCGATTTCCTCAACGATCGGCATAATGTGTTTGATCTCATGATCGCTGTGCGTACCGAAGATCTTGCTAATAATGCTCATTTCTTTCCTTTTCCTTCCGTTTTTCCTTTTTCAGACTTCTCAGCCTGTATATTCATCCTGTCAAGCACTGTCCTATAGCCATCAGCTCCATAATCCAGGCAACGCTTTACACGACTGATCGTAGCTGTACTGACACCGGTTTTCTCGAATATTTCGGTATAGGTATATCCTTTTGCAAGAAGGATAGCGACCTGAAACCTGGACGCAAGCGATTTGATCTCGGATATAGTACAGAGATCCTCAAAAAGAGAATAGCACTCATCCGTCGTCTCCAAAGTCAGTATTGCTTTGAAGAGATCATCCATATGCTCATCTTTTAACTTGTCGTTTACCATTGTTTCATTCTGCAAGACTGATCAGATAGTCAATTAAGCGGTCAATATAGCCGGAAGATGCAAAAAACACAACTAACGTAACCAAAAGG
This sequence comes from uncultured Eubacteriales bacterium, assembly GCA_900317035.1. Taxonomy (GTDB): domain Bacteria; phylum Bacillota; class Clostridia; order Saccharofermentanales; family Saccharofermentanaceae; genus Scatonaster. The sequence continues at coordinate 44,468 of ONFC01000009.1, read as the reverse complement.
ATCACAACAATGGCAATCAGAATGCGTTTGGTCATTAATTGTCTATTTGCCCTGCGAAGAACATCACCGATAGATAACTCCCTGTTACTACCCGCTGAAGCTTGCTTCGTAGAACCGACTTCTCGAACCTGCTCGATATTCTGTTTCAATCTCTTTCCTCCGAAAACACAGTAACTCAAAATATCAGCTCCTAATACTATACCGCAAGGAAAGAAATGTGACAACAACTTTTTTATTATATATATAATATATAAAGCCAGTCAGAAATTTGCCTAATCTTCTTCTGAGGCAGCAGACTCAGACGGCTCCGCATATCGGTTAGACTTTTCGTATTTAACCACTTTTAGAACTATCCCGCATTCTTCAGCACATTCTGTCATTTCCGAAATATAACAGTCTGCCTCCGTCGAGCCATTCTCCGGTATCACGAGTAATAATGTCTTTTTCGTTCCTTCATGTACCGAAACAGACACTCCTGACTGCTCGGCACCTGTAAAGTTTTTGAGGTCTTTAATATACGACTTAAGCTGTTTATTGGCATTTTTCCGATTCAGATAGTACGGGGATGTCGTATCCATGCTTTTGATAGAAATGATTTCATCCGGCTTATATGAACTGATTACAGGAAAATTATAGGGCAGATTTCCTCCGAACTGTTCCCGTATAGCTGATCCTCTTTCAAAATTGTCCTTGTCCCAGACATTTTCAGCATTTTCATTATCGTCCTGATCCTTCTCACGCAGCGGAAACATTTCTGAATAAAGAGCCACAGATGTACAGTATGATCGTGGAATCTTTATTTTTCCAGCAGCGATATCATAGTAAACATAGATGTAAATGCTCCTGTCTTCACTCTCATAATCGACGTAAACAGATACATTTTGCAGCAATTTGTCATATATCCAGTTCTTATTTATCAGCTTTTGATACTCCGTAACAATACGATCTCTAATGTACCTGCCAAACACAGACGTTCCGACTACATCTTCCAGATCCACTCCGGTCATACCGCTCGCAGAACCAAACAAACCAAGAACTTCATCTAATCGATCTGTATCAACTGTAGCTTTATCCGAAATGCCTAATACCGAGATCACTTCATCTACAGTATGAACTCCATTCGAAACAAAGGGGATAGCAACATTTAATTCAGCTACTACGTTTTCCGAAGCTCTCTGAACATATAATTCAGTGTTAACAGCTGTTATCGATGAAATAGCGGCACATATAAGCACCAGAAACAATGACATTGCCACAGAAGCTTCCAGAACGATCGAACCTGCTCTGCTGCAAAGCTTTTTAACGATTCTCATATAGTTCGAACCTCCTCTTGACACGATAAGCTTCATCATTCAGCTGTCCTTCTGCGTCCACACCGGTATAAAGATGATCTCCGCAATCCCGGGAAATAACAGTATTCATACGATCCAGAAGTGTATTTTCAGGGACCATCAAAAGAAAGATACGGAAGTAATCCCGATAATTTGTATCAGAGAATTCCCCGAGTGTTGCAGTAAGTGAATCATTGTAAAAAACCGGTACACTCTTACCTGCAACTAACCTGCCGGTATCGGAAACAGCCTTGATAAAAGCCATAAAGAATAAGATTGCATACTGTATAGCCACCGGATCAACAGAAATAATAAAAAGTGAACACACTGAAACCAGAACCGAAATTACTGATGCAATCGCTAAAGCAATATTGCGCATGGTGCTATCCATTATATATGCGCAATAATCCAGAATAAGCCGGGTTGCCAATATCATGGCATAACATGCCACCTTGTTTACAGTTTTAGAATCATTCCCTACAAGAAGATATTCCAGATCACAGGTGTTTTCGTCACCATGAATTTTTGAAAAAGGGATACCGACAATATTGCTTTCTTCAATAGACCCCTCATCCTGTTCATAAGAAGTAACTCTAGAATCAAAGGAAAACGCCGCATATTCATTTATCAACAGTCTTTCTAGGACTCCAGGCATGTCAAAATCCATGTACTGATCCATAGCATCTGTCAAATTACCGACGCAAGAAGGATCAAATAAAGATAAAGTAACTGATGTATCACCAATTTGAGTTACCGCACTGATGTTTCTTTTCATGACACCGTCCAGATCATCTACAAAAGAATAGAAGTACGGCAGCTCCTCCTCATACCCGTTCTCTTTACATTTCTCTTCTATCTCTGCCCACATATCAGCGTATTTTTCACGATTTACTATATAATCTTCAAACGTCGGAAGCCACGCGCCGAGTCCGGAACTCCCGTTAGCAGAGCCATTGATTTTAGAGACAGAAAAACCAAGCCTGTCCAATATTCCCGAGCCTTCGAACGCAAGACCGCGAAGCCTCATGAATTCAATTATGGAAGTACGAAGATCCTCATTAGAAAACTCATCCGTCAACTGATAATTGAAAGACATATTATCATGACCTTTGGTCATTTCATCGAAAACAGCATGATCTGCACAAATCTCGTCAAGAACATAGATTCCGTACCAATCAAGATAATCGCGATTAAACTGAGATAATATCTGTTCCGACTGGTGAGATACAGCTCTTGTTAGCAAAACTTCGGCTTTACGCTGGTACGCTCCCCGGATGTATATGCTTTCCAGAACGATTGCGGCTGACAATACTATACAAAGAAATAACGTTATCGACCCACGTCTACCCTTTCCTAGTCTTTTCATAATCAAACTCCTATCCAATCAGGATCTTTACAGAATCCCGGACGCCACGGCTGAAGCGGTACGCTTTTTCCGGGCAGCTCTCAGCGACGTTCCAGTCATTGTTCTCACTATTTTGGAAATGAACTGAATAAATAGAACTTTTACAGTTGTCTTCATCTTGGCAGACGACAGAAAGAGCAGATATTTCCTGAGATCTCAAATAAACTACCGGGCACAAGGAAAGAACCGAGCAAAGCACTGCAAATACCAGAGAAAATACGATTGCTGTTGAAGTTGTATGCATATTTATCACCTCCTGCCTCAATATAGCAGGAACGGAAAAATAAATACGCAGATAAAAACGACAAAAAATGACAAAAGGACTACGGATAGTCGTTATAAATCAAAAGAACGGATTCAATCGTTTTTCAGATCGAAGGTCTGTCTTCGAACCATGTCCGGGATAACACTCGATATCATCATTCATTGTCCGAAGTAGATCGATCGATCTACGCATCTCTTCTTCAGAGCCTCCAAGATCTGTACGACCGATCCCTCTTCTAAACAAAGTATCCCCGGTAAACATGACTTCCCGATGATCATCTTTGAATACAAATAGAAAACAAACAGATCCGGAAGTGTGTCCAGGAGTAGGAACAACTTGAAGAATAAACTCATTCTCTGTGTGAAGGCCTAAATCTGCAGAACTCATACTTTCTTTGGGGAATGATGCAGAGGGAGCATTTACCGAGACATGAAGTCCAAAGCTCGAGGAATGGTTGAGTTCAGGGTCAGGAAGCATGTTTCTGTCATATTCGGAGATATAAAGGGGGCAGGAAAAACGTGCTAGTATCTCTTCCGCCTCGGAAATATGATCAAAGTGGCCATGTGTACATAAGACAGCTTTTACAGAAACATCCGAAAGACCTGTTTCATCCCACGGACAGCATGGATCTATAACTATCGCTTCATTACCAAAACGAAGAACGTACATATTGGCATAAGCCAAGCCATATGAAAAACAAAGGATATCCATGATAATCAGAAGGAATTATCCCGAACAAGTTCACGCCAATCCAGGTCACCACGGTCAATGGCCAATATCAGGATCTCGGCACTTGCCAGATTAGTAGCATACGGGATGCTGTTATAATCACATGCCTTCAAGAGCGGATTGATCTCGTTATAATTTGCAAGCTGAGTGTCTCTAAGATAGATGACTGAGTCAATCTCATTATATTCAGCACGGGACGCAAGCTGATCAAACCCACCGGAATAATCAGTAGAAAGGCCGACAACATTTAATTCAGCAGCTGATTCAAGTAAGGTGGCAGTATTATGCAGCGAAATCAAAGTGTGTTTAGAAAGAAGCTGACGATATGCAATACAAAAGTTTACGAGAAGCTCATTTTTACGATTATCAGCCATTATAACGATCTTCATTCGTGCTGCCTCCAAGAAAGTATATATATATTCTACTAACTCAAGTGGAAATCTGCAACTAAAATTTACTATTTTGCATAAAAATACCACTCAAAAAGATAATCAACCCTCAGTGTTTGGCTCTGCAGAAGTTTCCTGAGCATTGGGGTCCGCAGACGTTTCATTAGCCGAGACATCTCCGAGGGGCGGATACGTTCTAACCGGTTTTGCCTGTTTCGGGTCAGGTTCACCATAATACGCCATCAGCAGTTTTTTCGCTATTTCGATAGTATTGGAACCCCACTCACCTTTTTCGATACAGAGAGCAATACATATTTCCGGATCATCGTATGGAGCATAGCAAACAAAAACGCCGTTAGAATACTCTTTTTTAACATCCTCAAATCCGGTCTCTGCCGTTCCTGTCTTACATGCTACCTCGATTGGAAAATCTCCAAGCAGTTTATTTGCAGTTCCCTGATTGCTGGTTACTACAGCGCGCATGCCTTTCCGGATCGCCTGAAGGTATTCTTCTTTATATCCCAGAGGAATCACATTGTTTGTTCCATTATAGAGAATAGAACCATCCGCAGCGACTACTCTTCTGATAACATGAGGTGTAACAAGATAGTTCGTGGAAAGTGCCGCAGTATATCTTGCTAACTGAATTACAGTAAAGCAGTTATCGAACTGTCCGATTGAAGCCTGCGCAGTATCCGCCACGTGCCAGTCCTTGTCCTCATCTGTTGTACTCGCCTCACGAAGCAGTCTCTTATTCACACGATTTGCTCGGACGCCCGGGATCTCACCCGGAAGATCAACTCCTGTAAGCTTCCCAAGTCCAAGCGATTCGCCGATCCGGTCGATTTCATTGATCGTAGTATCAACACCAAGTGAAGCAAAATAAATATTGCAAGACGTTGCTAATCCAGAGGTCAGATCAAGAATTCCATGTCCTCCATCCTTTCTCTCAAGACACTTCCATTGCATTCCGCCGAAATCTGTCGGGCTTACGCAGCGAACTTCACTGTTTTCAGGTGTAATCCTTCCACTATCCAGCGCAGCAAGTGCAGTAACCATCTTGAATGTCGATCCCGGAGGATACTTGGACATGATCGCACGATTCCAAATCGGTGTATCGACTGCGGTAATATCCTGATACTCATCAATTCCAAGATAGTATTTAAACTGAGCCTTTGCCTGTGCGTCGCCTTCCATGTAAAGGACAAAGTCATTCGGGTCAAAATCAGGATAAGATCCCATAGCGATGATCTCTCCGCTTTTGACATTCATCATAACGAAAGAACCGGCAGAAGCAGTTTTGTATCGTTCATCTTCCGGACGTGCTTCCTCTTTACGTTTAGCCGCTTCAATATAATCTTTGATAGCGTTGATACCAACCTGTTGGATGTTGCTATCAATTGTAAGCTCTACACGTGCTCCAGGTACCGGTTCTATACCCAGCGCAGAATCATAGAAGTAACCGTTTTCCTCATCTGTAGACCAGATGTTATATGGCTTTTCACCATACTGGCCATGCAGATAACGCTCCATCTGAGCTTCAACTCCACCTTGACCTACCAGGTCAGATGCCTGATATCCCACAGGGGCAAGTTCCGTAAGTCTCTCCTGCGAAATCGGCCAGATGTATCCAATAACATGAGAGGAATACTTCGCCAGAGGTGTATACACACGTCTATATTCTTTATTAGGCAGAATGCCCATATAATGGTAATTCTGTTCCAAAAGCATTCGAATAAGTTCTTCTGGAACATCTTTTGCGATCATGACAGGAGTTCCGGTCTGGAAAGACCAGTTATCCATATAGATCTGATATCGGATACGAATAATGCGGTAAGCTTCCTCTTCTGTATAGTTTTCATCCAGTTTAAACTGTCTTCGAAGGAAAAGGAAAAATACCTTCGGATCACTTTTCACATAGAGATCGCTATATGTTACGACCGTATTCGGATTAGGTTCTTTTAAAGCAAAGAGATTTCTATTGGTTTGCCACAAAGCTATTTCTTCATCAGATTTTAAAAATCTATACGGCTCAACTGCAAAATATTTATCAAGATCAGCCACTGGAACACAATTATACTCATCAAACAGATACGATAATTCCAGACACATGCTGTTAAGCTTGTCATCCGGAAGTCCTGAGTTAGCGAGCATAAGGACATTAATTTCCTGTGTGGTTGCGATTACACGGCCATTTCCGTCAATAATATCGCCTCTAGGCGCTGGAACGACATATTGATGGGATACTCCGACAGAGTCTGCGGAGATTTTCTTCGAATAATCCGAAAACTGTAAAGATACAGTTTTTATAAGGATCAAAAGCCCGAAAACACAGAATACCAGACCAAGTACAAAATAGCGGCTGGTAAAGAAATCGATCAGATGCTGGGTAAATCCACCACTATTCGATACCGGTTTGGAAGAAATATGATCCTCATCAAACACATACAAATTATCGTCTTTTAGATTTTTTGCCATCTTCGATCCTCCATACTATATCCGTCAACAAGCCCGGTACGTATGCCTTTCTTATAAGGACCCGCAAATCTCAAAAGCAAAAGCAGCGGTAAAGCAGCTATAACATTTACAAGGATCTGCGGCAGAATGCTTGAGAGAATAATATACTTGACAGAATGATAGGCTTGAATGTTCTGTGACATTTTTAGATAGATCATAGAACAGATATGGCCGAGAGAATAATACATTGCAGAGATGATTACTACCTGAATAATAGACTGATTATACTTTCTTCTGAATCTTTTACGAAACAGCACAGATGATAAAAGTCCGATATAAAAGAAAGCTAAAAGGCCAATACCTAAAACAGCAACAGGTGCTCTATCTAGTCCTGATATAACCGGTCCGGAAAAATAATCGCGTAGCATCCCGACAAAAAGTCCTACCACAATACCATCTTTGGTTCCGAACAAATAACCGGAAAGCACAACAAAAACGAGCATAAGATCACATGTGCGGCCAAAAAGGCGAAACACGTGAGGGAATGTCACCTGTAAACAGCATACACTTGTAATATATATAGCATATACTATTATCTGTCTGGCTTTTTCTTTTTTGCTCATGCCGCACCTTCTCCGGATGCTTGCGGTGTGCTTTCAACTTCAGATTCTTTAGGATCAGCTGATTCCGGCGGCACAACTGATGTAGGCGCCGTCAGTGATGTCTGCTGATTTTCAGTATTCTCTATATCCTCTTCAGTATTCGGTACCATGATGAAAACGTCTTTAATATCGGATAAAGATACATAAGGACGCATAGTCGCCTTCAGATTATCCGGGTCGGAATTATCAAAACTCTCAATAACACCGATTGGAATACCTGCGGGGAAAAGACCTCCCTCACCACTTGTAACCAGTTCCGTACCAGGCTTTAATACAATATTAGAAGGGATCCTGCTTACCACGCAAAGGCCCTGATTCTTTAGAATGATATCTCCTGAAACAATTACAGTCGCTCCGTTCACCTCATTCACCTTAGCACTGACCGTAAAACCTTCATGAAGGAGAGGTAAGATCTTCGATGAATCCAGATCTGTTGACATTACACGTCCCACAAGGTGCATACGGGCGTCTACAACCGCATAAGATCCGGTAGATGTGTCAATGCCGGAATGTGTACCAACATTGATACGGATAACAGAAAACCACTCATCGGATTCACGGGTAAGTACGGAAGCTCCGCGAATATGATAGTTTTCAAATGTATCCTGTATCTGAAAAGCACTCTTCAGTTCTTCCCATCGAATACGGGCTTCTTCTCCCTGCTGAACCTTGTATTCCAACTCAGCAATTTCTTCTTTAAGGCGCTCGTTTTCTTTACGGATCTCCATACCATCTGCAATTGCAGAATAAAAATCCGATAGCTTAGTTCCGATTTTCTGGAAGACTGACTGAATCGGATCAACAATAAATGACAGGGGTTTTGTGGCACCAGCCAGCGGACTGCCGGGTATCGCACTGAGAATAATGAATGAAACCAGCAATATGGTCGTCAAAACCAGTGCCAGAAGTTTATTTTCAAACAAGCGTCTCAATACAGCATCCTCCACAGCAAACTTTTGTAAAGTATACCACAATTTCCCCTGCCATGTTAAACCATAGCTGAATCTACGCGAACGGATCCACCATCACTACTTCTTTTCCGCCTAGAAGATACTCAATATTGTCCGATTCACGGCTAAGATAAAGCACTTCATCTGACAGCATATTATCCGCCAGATTTTCGTCGGAATTAATCCCCTGAAGCATGCCAAAAAGCATATCATCCACTATATTTTTCTTTTTCTGGATCAAAAGCACTTCATGAACAGAAACAGGAAGCACGTAAAAATCCGATTCCTTCATTATCGCAAAGCTCTTTAAATACTGTGTTTGCAGCAAAGCTGATGCTCCCGGGAATGGCGCATCATATGAAACTACATAGATTTCAGGTGAATCTTTATCTTTCATCTTCTCATCCATATCAAAATCGAGCAGATTGATTGCCTTTATGCGATATTGCTTCATATTCTCAAAAGCTGTATCGAACAATTGTCTATCATTCTTTTTCCATATCTCAAGAAGATTCATGTCGACCATAACAGCACCTTTCCCGATTGATGGATCATCAAGATAGATTTGGACTACAACGGCCATGTCACCGAATACCCGATATGGGAGAGATAACAGCTGACTCTTATTCTTGCTGAAATTGATAAGTTTAACGATTAATTTGTCTTTTACACTCTCCCACGAAGAAAAAATCTCACCCAGACACTCATTGGAAAAGTCTCTTCCGGCGACAAAATCAATCATTTTAGAAACACATTCTTCAATGGTAGCCCCTTTTTTATAGGCGTCATAAAAGTCTTCATAGTAGAACACAGGAGCAATTCTGGTTCCCGGTTTTCTTATGATGATTCCATGAAGATTTTTATTATTCTTGTGAACAACCTGTTCCGCGATCATGTAATCTTTCAATTCCGTGTTACCGTAATTGTATTGTGCGCGAAATGCCCGCATAAAATCCGTAAATGTCAGTTTATTTATTACCGTACTCTTCTCATTTGTCATTTTAGTTCTCCTCCATTAATCCATTCTTCAACATACTGAACGAAATCCCGCGACCGATAATGATATGATCTACCACACTGATTCCGATAAGTTTTCCGCTGTTTATAAGTTTTGCTGTCGTTTCAATGTCCTCTTCACTCGGAGTAGGATCCCCGCCGGGATGATTATGGGCCAGGATCAATCCGGAAGCATTGGCTTTCACAGCCATTCTGAACAACTCACGAAAACAAAGCCCAACTCCATTTACACTGCCCTTACAGATAACATGATGTGATATAAGGCATTGCCGGTTATCAAGAAGCGCTATCTGAACTTCCTCAGTTTCGAGGAATGCCATCTTCTCCTCAAAAAAAGCTTCTGCTATTTCACTTGTCAGAAACTGAAGCCTGTTATTGCATCCATAAGTCAGAACGCTTCTTCTTCCAAGTTCAAGACAAGCCTTAAGGACAATAGCTTTCACTCTTCCAACACCTTCCTGCTCAGAAAGCTCTTTTAAAGAAAGCTTATACAGGCCACATAATCCATCCGGATTATCACTATTTGACAGTAACTGTGATGCAATATCCTTTGACGATTTTCCTTTTGATCCATTTCGGATCACTATCGCAATCAGTTCTTCGTCAGACAATGCTTCAGCACCATACGTCTCAAGCCTTTCATATGGTCTTAGTGATGGATGAAGCTCACTGATTTTCATTATTCTCACCTCCTTTACGCAAAAAAATCCCGACTACGAGAATTGAATGTCATACAATTCGATCTCATAGTCGGGTCAAAACCGATACTAACGGGCCATAAGCCCAAATATCAACATATTAAGTTTTAAAGAAAAATATTAGTTCTCTTTCTTTCCGCAGCACTTCTTATACTTTTTGCCGCTTCCGCACGGACACGGATCATTTCTGCCGATCTTCTCGACATGTGCGATATTATCTTCACGATACTTTTTCGTGATCTCCTGCATCTTCTCCTCAGAAAGAACGTTATTCCAGCTCTTCAAAGAGTAAAGCCACTCTGCCTTCGCATCGCGCATATTGTAATAGAGCTTTTCGTAGTCGATCTTCAAAGAAACATCAGAATCATCCGTAACGGACTTATAATCATACTCCTCCGTAAGACTGGTGCTGACTCCCTCGAGGAAACCTACGAAGATCTCCATCTCGTTCTTGCCGAAGCCGAGCTTCTCAGCAAGATCAACAGCTTTACCATTGAGAAGATCCTCATTGTCCGGATACTTCGTCAGAATAGCATCATATGCATTTTTCTCAAGCTCGTAGTACTTAGAAATATATGCCTTATAATCGTTTTCATTTTCGACCGTTTCAGAGTGCTTGGTCCAATCCTCAAAATAGCTCATATAGAATCCTCCAGATCAGTTAAGTTTTTCGGCAATAGCCTGTAAAAATGCCGTTGTATCAACAACTTTTTTATTCGGGTGATCCATAAGGGCATTGAGATCACCGGTAATAACGCCCTCTTCGATCGTATCGATCGATGCTTTCTCCAGACGGTCGGCAAAATCAACCAGATCCGGAAGGTCATCTAACTGACCTCTCTTACGAAGAGCACCGGTCCATGCAAAAAGCGTCGCCATCGGGTTTGTGGAAGTCATCTCGCCCTTGAGATAACGGTAATAGTGTCTTGTAACAGTACCATGAGCGGCTTCAAATTCATATTTCCCAGACGGAGAAACAAGAACAGAAGTCATCATAGCAAGGCTGCCGCAGGCAGAAGCTACCATGTCGGACATTACGTCGCCGTCATAGTTCTTGCAGGCCCAGAGCATACCGCCCTCAGAACGCATGACACGGGCAACTGCATCATCGATAAGTGTATAGAAGTAAGTAATACCTGCTTCTTCAAACTTATCCTTGAACTCCTTATCAAAGATCTCCTGGAAGATATCCTTGAAGCGATGATCATATACCTTAGAGATGGTATCTTTTGTAGCAAACCAGAGATCCTGCTTAATATCTAAAGCATACATAAAGCAGGAACGGGCAAATGCCTCGATGGAAGCATCAAGGTTATGCATTCCCTCGATTACGCCCGGGCCTTTAAAGTCATGGATCTTCTTAACTTCTTTTCTTCCGTCTTCATAAGTTACGACCAGCTCGGCTGTTGCCGGACCGGACACATACATTTCAGCATCACGATATACATCACCATAAGCATGACGTGCTAAAGTGATCGGCTTCTTCCAGCAGGAAACAAAAGGAGAAATACCTTTTACGAGGATCGGCGCACGGAAGACCGTACCGTCCATGATCGCACGGATCGTACCGTTCGGGCTCTTCCACATCTGCTTAAGCTTATACTCATCCATACGCTGTGCGTTTGGAGTGATTGTGGCACACTTAACTGCAACGCCGAGTTCAACGGTACGGTTGGCAGCATCGATTGTTACCTGATCGTCAGTTTCATCACGATGAGGCAGTCCCAGATCAAAATACTCTGTCTTCAGATCCACAAAAGGTTCAATGACGATATCCTTGATCTGCTTCCAGATGATTCGTGTCATTTCATCGCCATCCATCTCAACGAGTGGCGTTTTCATTTGAATTTTACTCATCTTATCCTCCGCATTTCGTAAAATACCAATTGATTCTATCTTAATTCCTATATTCCGTCAATTACAAATCATACCTGACCACAGGCGGATAACAATACTTCCATCGACATCCGGTCATCCATTTTTCCGGTCTTTACCCACTGGTCAGACTCAAAACAGAGAAAATAGATTTTCTCCAATTGCTGGAGCGTGAATCCACGGGACTGGGAAACAAGGTTTCTAGCTACAAATGGCTGAACTTTCAGCCTTGAAGCAATTTCAGAAGCATTTCCGAGTTCCTTGGCACAGATAAGATGGCGGATATGCCTTGCCAGCATAAGCCTTATCTTCGGGATCGCTTCCTTTAGAATAATCAGATCGTTCATGATCTCTAAAGCACGTCCGGGCTGTTTCTGACCGATCGCATCTGTCATATTGAAGACAGAAGCATGGACATCCGGGATAGAAAGCCGATTCAGAAGATTAAGATCAAGCTGATGAACATCTTTGTTTTCGCAATAAAGCATGATCTTCGTAACTTCATTCTCAATCATCCGCATGGAAGAATCTGTACGGCTGATCAGGCTGGAAACACAATTTGCCGGAATATTGATATTCTTTCTGGCAAGAGATGACTTGATCCACTTGGCCAGCATCTCTTCATCCTGAAAATTTAACTCAGCCAGGGTTCCTACTGAAGAAACCGCCTCAAGCAGCTGTTTTTTCCGTTTGTCGACTTTATCTTCAACAAAAACCACCAGAGCAAATTCAGGAACCGCGCTGATAGCTGCTTTCCATCGTTCAACATCTGCAGATACTGATGGTGATTTTGTAGAGAACAGTCCTGTATTCCGAATTACTGTCATTCGAAGCCGGGAAAGGAACGGAGGAGTTCCGGCCAGGGACTGAAATTCATCGATCGGCAGATCGGAATTTGACTGATCTTTAAGATAAAAATCCAGACTCTCCGCACCGGAAGCGATCCACCTTTTCTTCATTTCGGCAACAATTTTATCGACAAGATACTTCTCTTCGCCGGAGATAAGATAGATCCTCGAAGGAGAATCGTTCTTAATGTCAGCGACAATATCTGCATAATTCTTCCAATTACTGTTTTTTTCCTGTTTAGCCATGGTTCCTCACGTTTAGAAATAATAATCCAGTTTCCAGGCATCATCTGAAACATTAAGTTCAACGCACCCATTCTCGTCCGTCCGAAAGTAATCCACTTGATGGGAAACAAGCCGACTCAGGACTTCTCTTGAAGGATGTCCATAATGATTATACCCCACACTGATGATAGCCGCATCTGTTTTTATATCATCCAAGAACAAATCCGAAGTTGAAAAACGGCTCCCATGATGTGCCACTTTCAACACATCAATATCGCAGATCAGCGACTTATCCATTTTCTCTTCGGCCTCTATAGAAATATCTCCCGTAAATAGTATTTTTGTTTTGTAAAGTTCGCACAGAAGCACTAAAGAGTCATCATTTCCTCCATCAGATGGAGCTTTAGGCCACAAAACATCAAAGCATAGATCCTGATCGATCCTGACCCTATCCCCTTTTGTTAGGATTCCGACATTTTCCGGAAGCTTTATTCCGCTCTTCTTGAGCTGATCCATCTCATCGCTCTCATTCCAGAATGAAGTAAACATTCTGTCGATCTTGTTTCTATTCCACAATTCAAAAATTCCGGCACAGTGATCTGTATCCAGATGAGAGATAAAAGCAATATCTATTTGGCTGATATTGAGATGGTCCATTGTTTTTTCAATCGTTTCCCCGTTCCCGGTATTCCCTCCATCTATAAGAATGGAAATATCATTATGAACAATCAGCGCACAATCCCCCTGACCAACATTCAAAAAGTAGATACACGACCGGTTATCCTGATAGATAAGCGAGTGTGTCAGAAGACCGGATACCGCACATAACGAGAAAACCAGCATAATTCTACGTTTAAAACCACTGCTTATGAGAATTGAAAGGATCAGACAGACTACGAAAACCAGCATCAAAACAGGAATTTGTCTGAGTTTCAGTCTTCCAAATGTATCCAAAGCTCCGAAATCAGCCATTTTCGACTATCCCTGAAATCGGAGCAAACAAAACGGAATGAAGAATACCGGGAAGAAAGCAGCAGATGACAGTAAGAACCAAACCGCAGCTACATATGACCTCTGCCGGAAATCCGGCCAAAAGAACAACCATCATAGAATTCAAAGATATCGTCCCGCCAAGCAAAAAAAGAACAGGAAGCATACCCATCTGTGCACAAACAAAACAGGATATGGCCGTACATAGCTCATCCGGGAGAAACCCGAAAACTCTTTTCACCTTGATCTTTGTTCTATTTTGGAACAACATGATCGAGAATGTCGCACCAAATGAAAGTAGGATCCCCAATGAAAATACGGCAAACGGATCAATACACATAATTATCAGCGCACTTAGAGCACATACAGATAAACGGTCAACCATTTTCTCATCAATTGCGAGAAAGCCGGCTACAAGATATGAGAAAATACTTCGCGCTGCAGATCCGCCCCAGCCGGTAACAAATCCGAAAAGCACTAAAAATATGGGCAACAGAATCATTTTCTTTCTATTTTTGAAAAAAACAGAAGTGATAGTTCCGACAGTTGCAGAAAAATAACCGACATGTGCTCCGGAAACGACCAGAATGTGCGAAAGATTGCTCTTTTTGAACGAGTTTTTGACATCAGAAGACAGTTTGGAATCATCACCAACGATCAGCGCAGATAAAAGAGCGGCCGTCTCCTCACCGGTAGCACCAAGCCAGATACGGTAAAATATTTTCCTGACTTTACTACCGAACCGGAATCCCCAATCCACCAGGGAAAACCGACCGTTTCGAACCCGCTCAATGCTAGGAGAATCAGCCTGTCGGACGATTCCCTGCCGGTAATAATATGCCTGAGTATCAAAATCCCCGGGATTACCTTTAGAAACTATAGGTCTCAGAAAGCATCTCAAATCCACTTCATCACCATATTCAAAAACATGATCGGTTAAGTAAATCACTTTTTCACCATTATCAAGACGCAGAACTATATTCTTATACTGTTTCAGGACTATCAAGTGTGTTTTTCCACATAACAAACACTGAAAAGAAAACGGCAAATCCGGCTACGCTCATAAAAACTACCAGAAGTTCACGTGTTTTCGTACTTCTCCAGAGCAAAGAAAAAAGTATAATCATCGAATATACGACAGCGGTCATACTTCGAAGGAAAGCCGTGAAATAAAAGCCTAGATACGCTCCTGTAAGTGATGAAAAAAGGATACTTACCAAAGGCCTTTTTAAGAAAACCGAAAAGCTGATATCAAGCCATTTGCAGACTGAAAAACCATTACTCGGCCTAAAAACAGCATATCCGGGAAAGAAATCATCCATCCGCTTTCTCCTAACGTGCAAATTCTTAAGAAGAGTCTAATCCGTAAGATAGAAAACTTGGGATGTTATTTTTCGACAAAATGTAGCAAAAGGACGAAATTTCGTCCTTTTGATGGATATTTGTTAATTTATCTGATCCTCAGATGAATCGAAAAGGAAATCTTCAATCCCCTTTCGAAGATCATCTAGTCCGATCTTCTTTTCCGCAGAAACAGCATAACATCTGGCATCTTCATGAAAATCAAGGATTTTCGCAAACTCGGAAAGCTGCTTTCGGATCTGGGCTTTCGAGAGCTTGTCACACTTCGTAAACACAAGGAAATACGGAATTTCCTGCTGATTCATGTATTCCAGCATGCGAACATCATCCGCCGAAGGGGCGTGACGGATATCAATAAGATGAAGAACTAACGAGAATCTTCTGCCAGAGGTAAAGTACTGGTCACAAAGCTTATTGAACTTCTCTTTAACATCTTTGGACGCCTTGGCATATCCATACCCAGGAAGATCAGCAAAATAGAGCTTATCGTCAACATTAAAATAGATGACAAGTCTCGTTTTCCCGGGAGTGGCACTGACTCTGGCTAGTTTTCTATTATCAGCAAGAGCATTGATCAGGGAAGATTTTCCAACATTAGACTTACCGGAAAGAACTATTTCCGGCCGGTCCTGCGGCGGACAGGAAGCCAGATCTGCAGCTGCGCCCCAATAATTTGTCTTTCGAAACTGTATGCTCATACCATTCCTCCCTGAATACCAGTACATAATACCATATAGTCTGATTTTTCAAAAAGGAACATAGTTTCGCAAATGATTTTTATATGCATTTTACCTATATACAGTAGATTTTTTTACGATAATTCACAAAAGATAACAGTACCAAAATAAAAAAATTAGGGTTATACTAATTCTGTAGCGGATTGCTATATTGCTTTTGTGGAGGATTCTATGCCGGAGAATATGTCAACACCGAGTCCTGTTGATTCTTTTGACTATCGTGGCTACCTTTTGGAACCTTTCGGACCGATCGGGATCATTTCCCATACCTCAAACGGGGCTTTTGTCCGTCAGGTAAATGATATCTTATACGAAAAAAGGCTTCTTAAGCAGCAAAACAACTATAGTCCTTATGTAAACAGCGCTGGCTACTTACGTAGGGATTTTACTATTTCTGCTACGATCACACGATTCGCTACAGGCGAAGGTAAAGTAACACTTAACCAGACCGTAAGAGGTCATGATATATATATTATTACCGATGTTCTTTCCCACGATGAACAGTTTACGCTGTCCGGTCAGCCTCATTTCAAAAGTCCGGATGATCATTTCAGAGATCTTCTCCGTATTATTATGGCTGTCAGTGGCAAAGCCCGCCGTATCAATGTAATCATGCCTTTCCTATACGAAGGACGTCAGGACCACTCTATTACAAGAGAGTCTCTGGATTGCGCTCAGATGCTGAAAGACCTTTATAATCTCGGAGTTGCGAACCTGATCGTCTTCGATCCGCATGATCCTCGAATTATCAATGCTGTTCCTCTTATGGGAATCGAGATGCCGAAATCGGCATATAAAATCATCAGCACACTGATTTCCAAGAATCCGGGGCTTCATATCAATAAAGATAACATGATGATCGTAAGCCCTGATGAAACAGCTGTTTCCAGAGCGATCTTCTACTCTTCCATGCTGGAACTTCCTCTGGGCATGTTCTATCGTGACCGTGATTACACGAAGGTAGACGATGAAGGCAACCATCCGATCAAATCTTTCCGTTTCCTGGGCGATGACCCAAAGGGAAAAGATATCCTGATCGTCGATGATATGATCAATTCCGGTAACACCATGATCCGTACCGCAACGTATATGCACGAACGCGGCGCCGGAAACATCTTCTGTGCCGCCCCCTTCGGTCTTTTTACCGATGGGCTGGAGCCTTTTGACCAGGCATACAACGATGGAATCATTAAACAGGTTTACTGCACTAACTTGACATACCGTCCAAAGGCGCTTTTCGAAAAGCCCTGGTATGTGGATGTAAATATGACACCTTTCGTAGCTCGTATCATCGATGCACTGAACGTAGATGAATCTATAGGAAAACTGATCAGTCCGATCGAGAAATATGACTCTCTGCTCGGACAAGTCCGAATCGAAGAATTGATGGGGTAATGTAAAAATGAGTGAATCAGAAGCAAAGAATCCGATTTTGGAACAGCTGGCACAGGGTCCTGATGAAGGTGCTTATTCCCGTTATAACCAGTATGGTGATAACCCGATGGCTCCTGTTGGACCAATTGCCCTTGTACCGCTGAAAGGCAGCGTGGAGTTTACGGATAAAGTCAACTGGTACCTCAATAAGCGCAGATCCGAGTATCAGGAACAGGAGTTTATCAGCAAATACCCGGGATTCTATCGTCAGGACTATCGAATTGCCGTCGAGAATACCCGTTTCTCTTCCGGTGAAGGTAAGGCCGTTATCCAGAGTTCTGTCCGTGGTCATGACCTTTTCATCATCAGTGATGTAACCAATTTTTCCTGCACCTATAAGATGTTCGGTCAGGAAAACCACATGAGCCCGGACGATCACTACCAGGATCTCAAGCGTGTTATTCTTGCCTGCTCCGGTAAAGCCCGCCGAATCAACGTCATCATGCCGTTCCTTTACGAAGGACGCCAGCATAAGAGAAACTCCCGTGAATCCCTCGACTGTGCTTTTGCACTCGAAGAGATCTACAATCTCGGTGTCGAAAACATTATCACCTTTGACGCACACGATGAGCGAGTAGCTAATGCTATCCCGACATCCGGTTTCGAGAGCCTGTCGGCTACATATCAGATCATTAAAGAAATGTACCGTTCAATTCCGGATCTCCACTTTACTGAGGATAAGTTCATGGTCATCAGCCCGGATGAAGGCGGTATCTCCCGTGCTATGTACTTTGCTTCCATGCTCGGTGTTCCGCTGGGAACCTTCTATAAGAGAAGAGACTATACCCGCGTAGTAAACGGTAGAAACCCGATCGTTGCTCATGAATTCCTCGGTGATTCCGTTGAAGGTCTGGATATCCTTATCGTCGATGACATGATCTCATCAGGTGATTCCATGCTTGATATCGCCCGCGAGATGAAGCAGCGCGGCGCCAGAAACATCTACTGTGCCGTAACTTTCGGTCTTTTCACCGAAGGCGTCGAGCATTTCGACAGAGCATATGAGGAAGGCATCATCTCCAAGGTATTTGCTACCAACCTGATCTACAGAAGACCGGAACTCCTTGCAGCTCCTTGGTTTGCAGATGTTAATATGAGCAAGTTCGTAGCGCTCCTTATCGATGCGATCAACCATGACTCCTCCCTGTCGAACCTTATCAAGCCTACCGACAAGATCAAGAAGCTCCTTGCCAGCAAGGGTGATCTGAAAGATATGTCCGGTAACTCCTGACAGGCATACCCATGGCACAGCGCAAGACGTCCACGAGTAATCGTTCTTCCCGTTCCGGCAGTTCTTCTAAGAAGCCGGCGTCTTCTTCGCGTGCGGCTAAGCAGCCTTCCCGCCGCGCAGAGCCGGTCGTCGAGAAAGAACCTCTCTACTCCGTGATCTGGTCTTATTCCTGGGGAAAAGCACTGTACCTTTTACTTGCTATTCTTGTACTGATCGGTCTGGACCTTCTTATCGCAATGAATCACTACCACCTGTTCTTTACAGTACTTGGCGTGGAGATCATCGCTGCTATGCTGATCGGATGGATCGCATACATCATCATCGACCGGATGAAGCAGAAAGACAGTCTCGAGGAAAACGAATCTGATCCCGAAGCCGAGGAATAATCTATGCCTTTAGACGGGATCTCCACTCATCTTCTATCTCATGAACTGAACGAAGCCCTTCAGGATGCGCGCATAGACAAGATCTACCAGCCTTCCCGCTTCGATGTTTTCTTTATTGTCCGTACCAAAAACGGTAATAGCAAGCTTCTTTTAAGCTGCGACCCGCAGAGTCCCAGAGTTCAGCTTACGGAATATATGCGTGAAAATCCGCAGATGCCTCCGAATTTCTGTATGCTCCTTCGCAAGCATCTTCAGGGATCCCGTATCATCAGCATTACCTGTCCGCATTACGAGCGGATCATTGAAATATCGCTATCCGTGACCGATGAACTTCACGATACTTCGACAAAAAAACTCATCATCGAGATGATGGGCCGCTACAGTAATATCATCTTTCTAAACTCGGAGAACCGGATCATCGATGCTCTCGTCCATGTTGACAGCAGCACCAGCCGCGTCCGCGAGATCATGCCGGCACGAATTTACGAAGCGCCGCCTGCCCAGGGAAAGATCGCACCGGACGATGCACTCTCCATGGTCGAAAACAGCGAATTGCCGATCCTTCCGGACTCGATGCACCGTCCTTTGGCAAAAGCACTTTTAGATTCACTTCTCGGATTCTCTCCTCTTCTGGCGAACGATATCTGCTTCCAGTCCAAGACTGATCCCAGATGTGCTCTATCTTCCCTTACTGAAGATCAGAAAAAGGCGATCCTTTCTGTCTGTCGGGATATTCTTTCTTCGATCTGTTCACTTCACGCAAGTCCTGCTGTTTTTTATATCGACGGTGAGCCTAAAGACTGGCATGCGCTCTCTCTTAAAGATGCCGGAATCAGTAAGAGTGTATCATCTATCTCCGATGCGATGGATACAGTCCAGCATTTTTCCGATCAAAGAGCCGGATTTGAGGCAAAGCGGCGCTCGATCCGGGCGATCTTAAACAACGCATTCAATCACGCTTCAAAGAAACTCTCTATCCATGAGACCGATCTCCGTGAAACATCCAATGCCGAAAAGCTCAAGCTCGAGGGAGAACTTGTCTTAGCCTATCAGTACCTGATCAAGCCGGATGACACTGAGCTTACGATCCCTGACTACCCGGATTTCGGACAATCGACCACTCTATCCCTGGAGCCCGGCATGACGCCATCTGAGCAGGGACAGCTGTATCTTAAGCGTTACCGCAAAGAGATCAGCCGCAGGGAGTCTGCGCAGCGTTTTATAGAAACTGAAAAAGATGAAGTCGCTTATCTCGATTCTCTACTCAAGGCAGTTGATGCAGCCAGTGAACCGGACGATCTTTCGGCCATCGAGTATGAAATCAAGACATCACTGGCTTCAGACAAGGAAAACTCTTCCCGAAACTCAGATACCAAGCAGGTCTATCACCCCGGTAAATCAAAATCCGGGAAAGTCTCTTCCAGGAATCTCCGTCAGGCGGCAAAAGCAGCCCAGTCCAAGAAAAATAAGAATAACACTGCAAAGAAGACGGAAGATCCTTCTCTTCCCCGCAAATATACTGTTGACGGCGGTCTCGAGGTATTATCCGGAAGAAACAACATCCAGAATGATAACCTCACTTTCCATGTCGCATCGAAAGATGATCTCTGGTTTCATGCCAAGAATATCCCCGGAACACATGTTATTCTCCGCACCTATGGAAAAGCACCCTCCGACAAAGCAATCACAGAGGCCGCTTCTATTGCTGCCTACTATTCTCGAAGCAATAAACCTTTCGCTAATGAGATGACCGAGTCAAAAACCGAATACGATGTCCGGGTGGAGATCGATTACTGTCCGGTAAGCCATGTAAAGAAGATCCCGAAAGCTAAACCGGGCATGGTGATCTATGAGGAATACAGCACACTTCTGGTCAGCGCGAAGCTTCCCAGGAGTCAGGAAAAGACGCAATGATCTTTTCTTTAAACTCGGAATCTTCCAGAGAATAGATGCATCCGCAGTATTTCTGGCGGTATAGTCCGTGTTCACGGGCCATAGCCTGCCCTTCACGGAAATGCGGTCTCCAGTCAAAATACTCAAATCGGACGCCATACTTATCCGCACTTGCCGAAGCGATCTCTGCAATAAAATCATGCTGCTGATACGGGCTGACCAGAAGGCTTGTACTAAAGCAGTCATAGCCGTTTTCGCTGGCATATTTCGCGACATAGTCCATGCGGATGGAATAGCACATTTCACAGCGGGATGAATACTTCCCTTCCCAAGCCTTTGCAAGCCAGTCATCCATGCGGAAATCATCGGAATACAGGCAGGAGAGATCATAGATCTGTCCGAGTTTCACGATCTGTTCTTTTCTTCTATCAAATTCAAATTTCGGATGAATATTCGGATTGTAGTAAAGAATGTCCGGACGAACGCCTAAAGAAAGAAGATCAGAAACAGGATATTCCGCGCAAGGCGCGCAACAGGCATGAAGAAGCATCCTGCTATCGCTCTTCGTCTCCATCTCCTTATTTCTCCTTCTTATCGATCATCTCATCGATCGTGATCTGAGACGGATCCGCGCCGCCCTTCATAGAGACACCCATTCCGGTGAGACGCTTATCGAGATCCTGCGGACAGGTAAGTCCGAGATGCTTCCATCCTGCAGGTGCCAGAACACGGCCTCTCGGA
This sequence comes from uncultured Eubacteriales bacterium, assembly GCA_900317035.1. Classification (GTDB taxonomy): domain Bacteria; phylum Bacillota; class Clostridia; order Saccharofermentanales; family Saccharofermentanaceae; genus Scatonaster. The sequence goes on along the minus strand of ONFC01000009.1, from coordinate 22,843 downwards.
GTCTTGGCAATAAATCCGCACTGCATCAGGAACGGCTCGTACACATCTTCGATCGTACCGGCATCTTCTCCGGTACATGCAGCAAGTGTTTCGAGTCCTACCGGACCTCCGAGGAACTTCTCGGCAATCGTACTCATGATCCTTCTGTCCGTAAGATCCAAGCCCATTTCATCAATAGCCAGCTGCTCGAGACCGAATTCGGCAATATCGCGATCGATCACACCGCCGCCGCGGACCTCCGCGTAGTCACGGAGACGCTTCAGGAGACGAATCGCGATACGAGGAGTACCACGGGATCTTCTGGCAAGACAGTCCAGACCGTCCTCATCGATACCGATATTCAGGATCTCGGCATCTCTCTTCAGGATCACTTTAAGTTCTTCCGGCTTATAAAGCTCCAGTCTGTGAACCATGCCAAAACGGTCACGGAGAGGTGCGGAAAGCATACCAGCACGTGTAGTCGCTCCGATCAGGGTAAATCTCGGGAGATCCAGACGGATCGATCTGGCTGCAGGTCCTTTTCCGATCATGATATCTAAGGCGAAGTCCTCCATCGCCGGATAAAGAACTTCCTCCACGCTTCTGTTCAGGCGGTGGATCTCATCAATGAAGAGTACTTCTCTTTCCTGAAGACTGGTGAGAAGTGCAGCAAGATCTCCTGCTTTTTCGATCGCAGGACCGGTCGTAATACGGAGATTCACGCCCATTTCATTTGCAATAATACCGGCAAGTGTCGTCTTACCAAGGCCCGGAGGGCCATAGAGCAGGCAGTGATCGAGAGCTTCTCCACGGCGCATCGCCGCTTCGATAAAGATCTTCAGATTATCCGTCACCTGCTTCTGGCCGGAATAATCCGCCCAGGTAAGAGGACGTAAGCTCTTCTCATCACGATCTTCAGGGAGACGTTCCCTGGCGATCATACGTTCATCATGTTCAAAATCCGTAAACTCCATACTATCCTGCCAGTTTCTTAAAAGATGCGCCGTTTAACGGTCTTTCCTATTATACTCTACTATTTTGCAAGAAGGCGAAGAGATCTTCTGATCAGTTCATCCACGCTCAAGCCGTCTTCATATGCGGAACGGGCTGCCTTATTCGCTTCAGATGCCGGATAACCGAGCACTACCAGTGCGGAGATGCAGTCCTCCAGTTCACTCTGTGCCGGACCGGATATTACAACGGAAGAATCACCGAGGTCCTCGACAGAACTCATATCAAAGCCCTTCAGCTTATCCTTCAGTTCCAGAACGATCCTTTCGGCAGACTTTTTTCCCAGTCCTTTTACCGTGCAGATCTTCTTAATATCGCCCTGTAAGACAGCCATGGCAAGTTCGGAAGGACGAAGTGCTTCCACGACTCCGATCGCACTCTTCGGGCCGACTCCGCTTACTGTCAGCAGAAGTTCGAACATATCCTGGTCTTCCGGCTCCGGGAACCCATAAAGAGCGACCACATCTTCACGGACATAGTGATATGTATATACACATACCTCATCCCCGATATGACCGATCCTTCCCTGAAGCAGCATCGGCATATAGATCTTATACCCGATCCCGTTATTCTCAACAACGATATTATCTCCGCGTACGGAAACGAAAGTACCCTTGATATATGCGTACATTAAATATCCCACTCCTTCTTGCCGTAACGGCCATATTGATATCCGGAAACCGCCTTAAATGCGGCATTTACTCCTGTATGTGCCTGACAGATACAGATCGCCAGGGCATCTGTCACGTCGTCCGGCTTCGGAAGCTCTTTCAGATTCAGAAGCATCTTCACCATTTGTGAGACCTGATTCTTGTCCGCTCTTCCGTAACCTGTCACCGCCTGCTTGATCTGCATCGGCGTATATTCATAAACAGGAACGTTCGCTTCTGCGGCAGCTAAGATCTCGACACCTCTGGCCTGCGCCGTTCCGATCGCGGTAGTCGTATTTCTTTCAAAAAAGAGTTCCTCGATCGCCATCACATCCGGATGATGCCGCTCCATCAGTACATCCATCTGCTGGTGCAGCGTCAGAAGCCTCTGTTCAAAAGGAGTATGGGCTTTCGTCGTGATGGCACCGTAATCCATAACGGTAAAGTGATTCTTTTCATAAGACACCACACCGTATCCCGTGATCGCATATCCAGGATCGATCCCAAGAATAATCATGCCACTACTCCTTTTTCAAAATGTGAACATTCGTTCTTTTCGATTATAACAATCATTTTTTGACTTCGCAACTACCTCTGTGAAATCACTCCCAGTATCTCTTTCGGGGCAGTAACAGGAGAATCCGAGATCACATACGCATCCTGCATCCGGAAAAGCGCTTCATCGATCCGATCGTCACCGACAGGTGCTTTTGTACCGGTATAAAGAGTGAAGAGTTCTTCGCCCCGGGATACCTTATCTCCGATCTTCTTATAAAGACGGATACCGGCTCCCATATCGATAACATCATCTTTCTCCATTCGGCCTGCGCCAAGAAGGCAGGATGCTTCGCCGACAGAAAGCGCGTCGCAGGAAGAAATATAGCCGTCTTTTTCAGCATACACAGTCATGACCTCAAAAGGCTGATCGACATATACCGGAGTGCCGTCAGACTGAAGGATACCGCCCTGAGAGAGCACGAGATCGCCGAATTTTCCGAACGCTTCTCCGTTTTCCAGCTTCTCATTACAGAGTTTCTTCAGTTCTTCGATATCTTTTCCTTCACCGGCAGGAGTCATCTTCAGCATTTCAGACGCCATCGTAAGAACGACGTTTTTCACATCTTCGCTGCCTCTTCCCTGAAGGACGCTTACCGCTTCCTGCATTTCAAGGATATTTCCGACCATACTGCCCAGAGGCTGTTCCATCGAGGACATCACACAGGTCACCGGCTTACCGGCGAGTTTTCCGATGGCAATCATTCTTCTGGCAAGTTCTTCTGCCGATTCGGTATCCTTCATAAAAGCACCGCTGCCGCAGGTGATATCCAGAACGATCGCATCTGAACCGCCAGCGATCTTCTTGCTCATGATACTCGAAGCGATCAGCGGGATCGACGGAACAGTACCGGTCACGTCACGAAGTGCATACAGATACTTGTCACAGGGAGCAAGATCTTCTGTCTGCCCTCCTAAGAGAAGGCCGAACTTCTCGATCTTGCTCTTGAACTCGGATGGTTCGACGGATGTGCAGAATCCCTCGATAGACTCAAACTTATCGATCGTACCGCCGGTAAATCCCAAGCCGCGTCCGGAAAGCTTGACGCACGGGACGCCGAAAGATGCGACGATTGGAAGGAGGATCGGAGTTACTTTATCTCCGACACCGCCGGTACTGTGTTTATCAACTTTTACTCCGGGAATATCCGACAGATCACAGATCTTACCGGACTTTGCCATACTGAGCGTAAGATCCGCCGTCTCCTCATCATTCATCCCCCGCCAGAGCACTGCCATAAGGAAGGCTGAGATCTGATAATCCGGAATCGTTTTTTCCGTCACTCCCCGGACAAAAAACTCTATCTCTTCTTTACTGATGACACCGCCATCACGTTTCTTTTCGATCAATTCGAGCATATTCATGAAAAGAAGCCTCCTTAATAAGCAACCTACTGTTATTGTACCATTTTATGTTGGTTTCTCTTTCTATTATGTTAGAATATCGATAGACAAATCATGAAGCGAGGGAGAATCATGTCGCAGGATGCTATAACGAATAAATTGAAAGTCGCCATTATCGGCTGCGGCAGGGTAAGCGAAAAGCATATCCGCGCTGTCACCGGACTATCTGACCGGCTTTCTCTCTGTGCACTTGTGGATAACAACCCGGATGCCCCCTCTCATCTTCTTTCCACATGTAAAAAGAAGATCAAGAAATACAAGGACGTTTGCGCTTCACTGAAAACATATATCGACTATAAAGAGATGCTGAAGGATATGCATCCTGATATCGTAGCGATCACAGTCCCTTCCGGGCTTCACTTCCAGATCGCAAAGGACTGCCTCGAAGCTAATGCGAATATTCTTCTCGAAAAGCCGATGACAATGAGCAATAAGTCCTCACGTGAGCTCTATGAACTCGCGCAGAGCAAAGGACTTCGCATCGCGATGGGTCACATTTACAGATATTTCCCGATCGTATCTCTTCTTCACGAGGATATGGTCAATGGAGTTTTCGGAAAAGCCGGACACGGCTCCGTTATCGTCCGCTGGGGACACGAGAATGAATACTATCAGCAGGCCGCCTGGAGAGGCACCTGGAAAAGCGACGGCGGCGCGCTGATGAACCAGACCGTCCACGCGCTGGACCTGATGTGTTATCTGATGAACTCGGAAGCCGTTTCCGTGAACGGCATGATCGCCAGAAGATTCCGCGATATGGAAGCCGAAGATACGGCTATGGGCGTATATACCTTTGCCAACGGAGCACTTTGCCAGGTCGAAGGAACGACGGCCACCTTCCCGAAGGAACACGAAGCCTCGTTCTTTATCAACGCGGAGAATGCGGCGATCCGTATTTCGCTTTATAAAGGAAAACCATCCTATTCGATCCGTACACCGAAGGGAAAGAACCTGGCATTCAAATATCTGCGAAGATATATCAAGCAGAACGGGCTTTCCTACCTGATCGCTGTCGCGAAGAACCCGCACTACGGGATCTATACCGACTTGTATCGTGCTATTACCACTTCATCCTCACCGGTTGCAGATGGAAGATCAGGCTATCTTGCTGTAGATATGGTCCTCGGCTTCTACCGCTCCGTGCTGAAAAAGTCAGAAATAGAATTGCCACTTCCCGGCGAATTTAAGATCGAGGAAATGGCAAAACTTGAGCTTTAATATCCAGTTACAAAAAACAGTAATACTTTACGCCGGATCCGCAGGGGCTTCTGTCTCTGAGGATGGAGCTTCTGTATCCGATGAGGTCTCCTCAGGGGATTCAGAGGAAGACTCCGAAGAAGACTCACTCGATGACTCCTCCGAAGAAGGTGCCGGAGTCTCCGATGACTCACTACTCTCACTGGATTCAGGCGATGTTTCGGAAGAGCTTTCCGGTGCGGATGTTTCCTCCGAAGAGGACTCCGGCGGAGTGATCTCGGATGTGGTATCCGAAGGCTCTGAAGTAGGTTCTGTCTCTTCTTTCTTTGATGTCGCTTTCGTGATCTCCGTCGGCGTCGTCGGGATCGGAGTAGGATCGATAAACTCGGACTCCTTCGACTCACCGATCGTAGGATCTTCCTCGGAAATCATGTCAAGCGGAACATAACCGATCAGACCGTTTTCCTTACGGATCTTCGCGAAATTACCGTTAGATGCAAGAAGCGTGATCGCCTCACCTCTCTCTAATGTATCGATCACCTGACTATCCAGAGACTCCTCAACATAAAGTGAAGTATCATCATAAAGTGCATACATTACCTGATCAAGTTCTTCGTCAGACTGTTCAGAAGTCTCGACAGGCTTCAGATCACCATTCCAATGCGCAATATTAAAAAGCACATACATACCTACATATCCGACCACACCGCAGATAAGGAAGATCAGCAATCCGATAAGGACGTTTTTCAATGCAGAACCCTTCTTCTCGTTCTTTTTCTTCTTTTCTTTTGCACTGACACGAACAGGAGCGCTCTCCTCTTCGTCATCCTCCAGATCCTCTTCATCACCAAAAGCAGGGATCGGAGGTTCCTGGAACTGCTGATTCATTCTGAACCGCAGTTCATCGGACTGGATCGTAGGTGCATCACTTACGGGAGCCGGCTGCTGCGCCTGAGAAACCGGTGCAACAGGAGTAGCTGCGACAACAGGACGGGAAGCTACTGAAAGGTCATTAGTTACGGCAGATTCCTCGATCTTCGCATCTCCGGGAAGCAGAAGCGTACTCTCGATCCGAACAACCAGAGCTGTAAGGCCTGCTTTTACCCCCTGCTGCATAGCATATGAAACAAGTTCGGACGCCTTTGTCTCAGGCTGTGTCGGGCGAGCAATAATGACTCCGAGTTTCTGGATAGGAACTTCCTGATCAAGACCCGTACCGATCATGACCAGTTCATCACCATCCATCAGTTTCAGATGGACTTTCTTGTCCGGAAGAACCTCACCATCTTGAGCAAATCTGCCCAGATACTGGGTCAGTTCATTTCTGCCTTCGTGTGTATATTCAGCTTCTTTCGGGATCGCACCCATCTGAACATAGCGGTGAGCTACGGTCTGATTCTCCGTAAGCGAGATCAGCTTTCCCTGACGGAACATCCAGATATGCGTATTACCTATATTCATGACGCGCAGAGTATCACCCTCGATGATGACCATCGACATGGATACACGGATATTGGCGCCGTTGTGTTTGAGCGATTCATTACAAACCGTTGTATTCAGTACATTAACGACCTGAGATGTAAAATTCTCATAATCAAGGACACTCATCTGCTGCGTAGCCGCTGTAATCTCCTGCATCTTGGCAAGGACAGCCTGAAGGGTCATCGCGGCAAGTGTGTCTTCTCCCTGTGCGGAAAAAAGGGCGCAGATCTGAATCGGTGCGGTTGATTTTGCCGAACGGACATAACTCGAACCAAATTCTTCCGGCAAACGGAAAAGGCTATGAAAATAGACGTTTTCCTGATTCTTCCCAAGTATCTGATTAGTTTCGCAAACAACTGCGGATGAAGTTTTACTCATGTTACTCCTCCTCCCAGATGAAACGATGCAGATCAGGAAGCTGCTTGTCCCAGTCTATAATCATCATCCATGGATTGCTCTGGACCTTAAACATTCCATCGGCAGGAGCACGATACTCCTTAACTTCACCGAGAACATCTACGGCATCAAGTGCGATACGCATCATATCCATAGAATTCATATTCGTTTCGAACATTCCGGCAGAGTCCTCTAACAAGGCAATCTGCGCAGTCTTTTTAAATCCTGCGACCTTGTGCATAAGTGCTATAGCCAGTGTACGCTGACGTCCGGAACGGACATAATCGGAATCGAGGCTTCTGATTCTTGCCCAGGATGTAGCCTGAACGCCATTTAATGTCTGGCGGCCGCCATGAGTTAAAAGCGGGACATTAGTACCAAGAAGCGCATTTTCTTCTGCTATGCTCTTGTTGGCGTATTTTACTTCACCGGCTGTAACATCAAGTTCGATACCACCGACCATATCGATAATACCCGAAGAACTTCCGAAATCGAGCATAACAAAGCGCTGGATATCGAGACCGAAATTATCATTGATCGTATTGATCAGAAGTCCTACACCGCCATATGCATACGCATGTGTGAGCTTATCGGTCGCAGATCTTCCCTCGATCTTGACACCGGTATCTCGCATCAGCGAGATCATCTTGACACAGTCTCTGCGTTTGTCTATAGAGACGATCAGGATAGCATCTGCACGACAGGTAACATCATTGGTTCCACGAGAATCGACACCGAAGACAAGGATATTTTCGACTTTACTGTCTTTCTGTGAAACCTTTTTAATTGGATATTTCTTATTTACATACACGCGTGTATGACCGCCATCCTGCCAGGAAGACGCAACATCTCCCGAATCAAGATCAATATCATCCAGATTATCAAACTCGATCGTTTCATACTGGCTCTTGCTTACGAATGGTGTATTAACAAAGCCTACAGCGCCGAGTGTTCTATATACATATATAAAAGCACCCACACCAAGGCCGAGAACAGCACAAAGAATAAAGCACAGTACCTTGATCAGGATCTTGACTGCAGATTTTTTCTTCTTTGCCGGCTTGTTATTTGAATCGGCTTTCGACCGATCATTTCTATTAGAAGACATAATATTTCCCTTTCTTAACATGGAACATATTAACCGATTTGCTATGAATTTTCAATGATATGCTTGTTATTTCGCAGGTTATGTTACAATAGAGTTATATTACATATCAAGGAGAGAGAATATGAAAAAGCAGATCTCTAAACTAGTGGCGCTTTCACTGTCACTTATGCTTTTCGCATCACCTCTTATTGCATGCGGCAAAAAGAAGGAAGAAACCGTGAGTTATGAAACATGGTGGACTTCCGAAGAATCATCAGAAGAATCATCCGAACCTTCTACTTCAACTACTCCAGTAGAAACATCTGCCACAACAGAGCCTTCAGAAACCACACCGGCAGGTTTGATCGAAAACCCGTTCACCGGGCTTTATGAAGTAGATGAAGCAAATGCAGGCAAAAAAGGAATCGGTATCACGATCAACAACTGTAAGGTTGCGAACCCTCAGCGTGGAACAACAGAAGCATCTGTCATCTTCGAGTATGAGACAGAGGGCGGACAGACAAGACTTCTCTGCATGTACCCCGACATCGCTAAAATGCCGTTAGTCGGTGCTGTACGAAGCGGACGAGTTGGTTCAGCAGATATGTGTGCGGGCACCGGCGCGATCTTTATTTGCTGGGGTGCTGACTATGCAGCTGTTCCTTCACATGTTAAAAACAACAGCATCCTCTGGTTTGACCTGAACAACTATATCTACGATTCACTTAAAGGTCATGACGCGGAGGATGTTCCGGATGGCCGTTATTGCTGGCGTGACCGTGAATGGATGAACCAGCCGGGTCATCGTACGGGAATTGAGCATTGTGGAGTTACCCGTGGAGACTTCATTTTAAAGGCACTCGAAAAGAATAATGTCGATATTTCCGGACAGATGCCGAGAATGTTCAACTTTGTAAAGACAGGAACTGCAAAGATGACAGATTCCGTGCCTTGTACAGAACTCAATGTATATTTTTCTTCCACAAATGACGACGGACTCTTCGTTTATAACGCTCAAGAGGGTGTCTACTATAAGAGCCAGTATAATGGCGATCCTCAGATGGACTGCAATGTAGATAAGCAGATCAGCTTTACAAACGTTTTTGTTATCTTCTGCCCTATTATTCCCAGACCGAATGATAGAGGTGCTGAACGCCATAAGGATATCCATTTTGAGGAAGGCGGCTCCGGATACTATGTATCCAACGGCAAACTCATTAATATCACATGGACAAAGCCGACACCGAACGACCCGATCAAGTGCTTCGACAGCAATGGTAACGAGATTGAAGTCAATGCAGGTAAATCCTATATCTGCGTCGTAGACAACGATTACATGAAGAAAACAACATTCCAGTGATAATCGCCGGAATGAATAAAAAAGGAGCGGTCGTGAACCGCTCTTTTTTTATTCAAAATGCAAAAAAATAAATCAGTTTTTCAGAAGTCCGGATATCTCCGCGTATGTCAAAGGGCGGATAATTACTTCTTCCTTCGTTTCCTCAAGCTTATACGGATCAAGCATCTTAAGAGCTTTGTCATAAGGAAGAGTTCCAAGTATCTTCTTATCTGTGGAACTGATCAGAAGCAGCAGGAACTTATCCGTCTCCTCATAAAAGTCATGAGGCTTTTTGAGAAGTCTGGTAGCAATCCCCTCGTTCAATGCAAAGGACGCCGCTGCATTGCCGTTTTTGTCCGATTGATAATTATATGAAGGGACATACGCATTTTTCCATAACGGAGAGTCTTTTTCATTCTCTTTACGCCGATCAAAAATACCCATATATCACAACTCCTCAACCTTTGACTCATGCGAAATCAAAGTAACATTTTCTTTTTTTCTCTTAACATACACATAAATAGAAACAACGATGCGGATGATAGCCATTACTATAACTGCACCGCACAGGTCAAGAAACACATCAAAAAGGTCGGCTGTCCGGCCGTCTACGAAGATCTGATGATACTCGTCAGCAGATGCGGAAAGCGCCGTGATCCATAGCGAAACTGCTATATACACCTCATTATCATTCTTAAACTTATCCAGAAACTTCATCTCCATCTGATCCAGACGGGTCTGAATATGATTCGTCGCAAACATAGCGATATAAGCTAGTACAGAAAGGACCGTAAACTCAAAAATATGGGCGCAGCCTCTGACAAAGGCTTCATTTACTTCTTTATGGAAAATATTAGCGGAGAGTCTTATCAGTTCCTGAGAGCGAAGCGAAGATGCCTCGGCAGTTTCCGCTGAAAGCGAGAAAATCACAGCAAGCCAGCCGATCACCAGGATCCACATGATCACCGCAAAAAGAAAATATAGTGGATGAAATGCCGCTTTCTTTTTTTTCTGTTCCAGTCCCATTCCAATCTTCTCCAACAGATATACACTAAAAGTATACTACAAATACAGGAACATCTCAAAATAATTAGTAAATAGAAAAGGATCAGGAGCGATTTCTCTGATCCTTCATCGCGCGGTCAATGTCGCGTTTCGCTGTCTTCTCTGCCGCAGAATCACGCTTATCGAAGTTTTTCTTACCTCTTGCAAGCCCGATCTCAAACTTGACTTTTCCATCCTTGAAGTAGCATTTCGTCGGAACAATCGTCAAACCGTCCTGTTTGACCGTAGAAAACAATCTGATGATCTCATTTTTATGCATCAGAAGCTTTCTTGTCCGCATCGGATCAAGATTAAACCTGTTTCCCTGCTCATATGGGCTGATATGTACCCCGATCAGAAAGATCTCGCCTTCCTTTACCTGAACATAACTGTCCTTAAGATTGACTTTGCCGGCGCGGAGAGATTTCACCTCCGTTCCGGAAAGAACTATCCCTGCCTCAAATTTCTCATCAATAAAGTAGTCATGGAAAGCCTTACGGTTCTCGGCAATGACTTTGATTCCCTTCTTAATTGCCATAGGCACCTCCAAGTTCGAGTGAAGGATACGCATTCATATCCAAAGTGTCCCTTATACCTTCACGGAAAGAATAATAGCCGGCCGAAGCGATCATAGCAGCGTTATCCGTGCAGTAGGCCATCTTCGGAAGACAGAGGGAGCAGTGTTTTCTTTTGGAAAGCTCTTCCACCTTCTGTCTAAGGCATGAGTTCGCAGACACACCGCCGGCAAGACAGACTTTCTTCATGCCTGTCTGCTTAACGGCCTTTTCCAGCCGGTCACAAAGGATCGAGCATATCGCATCCTGATAAGAAGCCGCAAAGTCATTGATATTCACTTCTTCCCCGCTCATACGGACCTGATTGATCGTATTCAGCGCAGCTGTTTTGATCCCACTAAAAGAAAAATCCAGGGAATCCGTAATCTTCGGCGATGGGAATGAATAAGCGTGAGGATCGCCGGTTTTACTAGCTTTATCAAGTTTTGGGCCACCGGGATATCCGAGTCCGATCACTCGTGCGATCTTATCAAAAGCTTCGCCCGCTGCGTCATCTCTCGTACTGCAGATACACTCCATATCCGCATAGTCTTTCACAAGCAGGATCTCACTATGTCCGCCGGAGACGACCAGGCAGAGGAACGGCGGTTCCCAGGAAGGATCGGTAAGATAATTGGCGGCAATATGCCCCGCCATATGATTCACACCGACAAGCGGGATCTTCTTGACTTCACACAGTGCTTTTGCCGCAGAAACACCGACAAGAAGGGCTCCGACCAGCCCCGGTCCTTTTGTCACGCAGACAGCATCGATCTCATCATACGAGACACCTGCCTGTTTCATAGTCTCGGAGATTACCGGAACGATCGCCTCAACATGCATACGGGAAGCAATCTCAGGAACAACACCGCCGTACTGGCTGTGAAGATCTGCCTGGGAAGCGATCATGCTCGCACGGACGATGCGGCCGTCCTCGATGACTGCACAAGCTGTCTCGTCACATGAAGATTCGATGCCTAATGTCAAAACTGCCATATTCCGCCTCATTTAAAGTATTGCTGCAGGAAATCCTTCAGGATCTGCCTGTAACCGTTCTGATCTATCATGTATGCTTCACAATAACCTGCACCGGAGACCATCGTTGCCATTGTGGTATTTGGATTCAGACGTTTTCTCTCTTCCACGATCTGTCCGATCTTATCGGATCCGACAAACGTATCACGGCCGCCGTAGATGATACAAACCGGGATCGGAAGGCGCGAGATTTCCGCCGCAAGATTAAGACTTCCGGACTCTCCGGAAGACACACGGATAGCATACGGAACAAAATTCTTCGTTATAAACGCCATTTTTGACTTCTTCATGACAAAAGGCGTGATATAGTCGTCGGAGTTCTTCGCTGGAGAATCCAGAATGATTCCCGAGATATAGTGCACATCAAAGCCGAGGTCTGCGATCTTTTGGTTATAATTCTCCAGCACCTCCGTATCAAGAGACGGCGGAAGCTTGTGCATCGCAAGAAGGCAGGCACTGCAGCCGGATCCGATACCATAAAGCACAACATCTTTCGTAACCGAGATCTTCTTGACATGCTTGATCGCACCCAGAACATCCTGCCACTCCAGATACCCGTACCCGCATATCGTACCGCCGCTCTCTCCTGAATTTCTAAGATCGAATAGAAAAACATTGAAATGCATATTCAGGAAATCTTCGATCATCTGAACCATCGATACGCTAAACGGAAGACGGTTGGACTGGGTATCATGCACTACGATGATCGTACTGATCGGATCTTCCGTCTTGAAGAACCAGCCGGAAAGCTGCGTCTGCTCATCCGCCGAAGTAAAGCTGGTAGCCGAATACGGGGGAAGAACATTGGACGGGATATTCGGAAGCGGCTTACTCTCGATACTCATCAGATTGTTCGCCGTAGACGTGGTCATAACGATCACGGAGATCGTCGCCGCTGCGAGAATACTGAGCACCAAAGCAATACGGACGATCAGTCCGGACAGCGAGAGTCGTTTTCCTTCGCGTTTTATAATTCCTCTTCCCATATGCCGAGAATCTTCTTACGTCCTTCCACAGAATTAGTCTATTTTACCACAGACTCAGACACCGGTCGAACCAAAACCGCCTTCGCGGTTTATACCAATAGTTTCAACATTATCGGTCATAGTGAACTCTGCAGTTTCATATTTTGCCACGACCATCTGAGCGATACGGTCACCCTTTTGAATATGGTAGGGTCCCTTCTGGTTCCCTTTATCCTTTAGGGAAAGCACTTGTCCGCCGGAATAGGATTCCGGAGATGTGTTCTCCATAATGATGCAGATCTCTCCTCTGTATCCGCTGTCGATCGTACCCGGAGCATTCGGAATACGAAGCGGAGTATTCAGGGAAAGGCCGGATCTCGGGCGGATCTGCACCTCATATCCGTAAGGGATCGCGAACTTCAGTCCGGTATGGATCAGGACTGTCTCTCCGGGGCGGATCACGGTATCCGTCACACTGTAAAGATCCATTCCCGCATCGCCATCATGGGCATATTTCGGAAGAACAGCATCTTCCTGCATGCGTTCCACAAATATCTCAGTACTCATACCACTCTTCTCCTTCATCATCTGTATCCTCATCCATAAGAGAGTCAATGATCATTCTTCTCTCTTCCTGATCCTCATTCATAAAACGAACCACCGAAGCGGCCGGAACGCCCATCCGGACGATCTCGGATACCGTTTGTCCGGATACGGTATTTCTCGCATTTCCGAAGAGATCCGCACGGCAGAATCCAGGGTAACATACAATATCGACACGGTCGTCATGATGGTCGTTTTTCTCCGAAGTCTTCTCTCCGATCGAGGTTTCCGGATGGTCACGGCATACCGTGCAGTGCGCCTGATGACGTCCGAGCGGACAAAATTCCGACTGCATCCACTCGATCGGGCCGTAGCGGTGGAGGCACATATATGCATGCTGATCCTCTCCGCTGATGTCCATCGCAAGTTTACGGATCTGCTCTTCGGTTAATTCATAGGACAGATAAAGAAAATCAAGTGCTTTTCCCGCCTCATACAAATATGTAAAGTGGTTATAGATATTCGCACCGGAAGTAAGGCCGACTGTGCCATCCGAAGCATTTGTACCAAAGAATCCGAGGAAATGCTCTCCTGCATGTGAAGAAGCAAGTTTCTTCGCTTTGCTTAACGCATCGAGCATATCATCTTTATATGCACCGGGAAGGCGTAGTGCGATCTTCGCATCCGGCTCGGAATTTAACAGTTCATCGATGTAATTGATCCTTCCGGCCTGTCCGATCTGAAGCGCCGGGAATACGTAAATATCCGCACCGCAGGCATATCCGGAGGTGATACGCCGCATGTCGATATACTCAGCGATAACGATATGCATCTTCTCAGGTTTATCTGAAGATATGGCATCTTTATCATCGGATGCATATTCTTCCGAACGCCCTGATGTCTGTCTTTCCAGGATCGCCTCCGCGAGGAAAGCCATTGCATCTCTTCTCATGGCATTGATATTCGAGATACGAAGTTTTATCGGGAAATCCCCGTCCTTTTTAAGTTCAGCAAAAGCAAAAGGCGTCTGGCCGGTCTTCTGAAGCTGTTCTTTTGTGCGCTCCCAGGTCAATGGTTCACTATCACCAAGGTCCTGTATTTCAGCACTTGAAGAAGCACTTACTCCTGCAAAAGCACCCTCCTTCACCACAACCTCAAGGATGATAGAACCGCCATCCTGACGAAGCGTGCCGGAAATGGGTGTGCGGCGGAGATTCTCTCTCGGGATCTCTATCTTCTTACTCATCCGATAGACGGACATGCCACGGGAAAGCTTCGCGATCGCATCCGGGTGAAGTCCTTTTACGACAGACATATCCCGCTCGACATCGATCTTACCTAGAGGAAAACTCGCGATCTCCTCTTCCTTATCGCGGATCGACAGGAAATCACCTTTCTGCGGCGGATCCGGAAGAAAAGACCTCACACTGATCGTACCTGCCTTGGCACTTACAGAAATGATATCTCCCCAATAAAGGCCGTATTTGCCGACATATTCACCGGAGAGATAATCCGGTCCTTTTCTGCCCTGCAGATATTGGGTCGTGAAGCTGCCGCCACGGTTAAAGGTGATCAGAAGATCATTTCTGACCTGCTCAAGCACTTCCTTTGAATCCTTGTTCTCGTATATCGCATCGATCATTTTCCGATATGCGGATACCACTGCAGTGACATACTGTTCATCGCGCATTCTTCCTTCGATCTTAAGAGAATCCACACCGAGATCCATCAGTTCGCGAAGATAAGGAAGTGCAGACTGATCCTTCGGAGAAAGAAGTTTTCCGGAGCGGATCGGCTTTCCGGATGCCGCTACCTCACGATTGCCGTCCCACAGCTGATAGCTCTGGCGGCAGGGCTGCGCACAGGATCCGCGGTTACCGGATCTGGATCCGGATTTATTCATTGCACTAAAAAGACAGAGTCCGGAGTAGCAGACGCACATCGCGCCATGAACAAATACCTCGACCTCAATATCGTTATCGTGGAAAAGCTCCGCTCTGGCGCGGATCTCATCCATAGAGAGCTCTCTCGGGAGTACGACACGCTTCATACCGAGTTTCTTCATCTCTTCACAATGGGAAAGAGAAAAGACATTCATCTGTGTACTCGCATGCAGAGGGATCTGCGGGAGATGCTCGGCAAGATAAGCGGCAAGGCCTTTATCCTGAACGAGAAAAGCATCCACGCCCTTCATATAAGCGGCAAGCGCCAGCTCCACCGCATCCATCATCTCATCGTCATCGATAAGAGTATTCAGAGTGATATACACCTTTGAATTACGAAGATGTGCATAATCCAGCGCTTCCCGAAGTGTCTCGAGCGTGAAGTTTTCCGCATGCATACGGGCATTGTACTGATCCAGTCCGAGATAGACAGCATCCGCACCCGCGTCTATAGCGGCACGGAGCATATTCATAGAGCCCGCCGGGGCCAGCAGTTCCGGTTTTTTCATAATATCTCCTTCGGAATATTGTTCTCTTTACAATACTGTTCCAGTGGAAGCAGAGGCTCTTCCTTCTCTTTTTCTTCAGGAGCTTTATGTACCTCATTCTGCCAGCGGAAGCAAGCCTCCATATAAGCGAGGATAAGTGCCTGATTTGTCGGGATCATCGGGTTTTCATCGAGTGTTTCCTGCAGAAGATCATTGGCGATCTTCGCGCAGTAGAGCGTTTTTGCCTTTTCAATATCCGAGTCCACCTGGAAACGGTAATTCATACCGGCGATACGGATCATCAGGGTCTGCGGATACTTCTCAGAAGGATTCTTCGACTTTCTTTTCACCTTCGGCTCATTCTCACGAGGAAGCTGCAGATACTCTGCAATTGCAGGTTTTTCCTGTTTTTTACTCTTCTTCGATTTCGTTTTTCCCTTCTCATTAGAAGAAGAATACTTCTCGAAAAGAGAATCCGATATACGCTCATATCCCATGTCAGTTCTCATCCTTTCCTTCGTGCAGGATCTCATACATCTTAACAAGATCCGCAGGCTGAAGTTCCTCACTTCTCACCGTTTCCTTGATGTCCAGTGCTTTTAGCGCCGCAAGGATACTTTCTTTACTATATTTACCACCGGATGAAAGACTATTGACCAGTGTCTTTCTCCGTAATGCAAAAGCACTCTCCACGAATCCGATCCATTCCGGATTCCATGTATTTCCCTCCGCTACGATCTCGATCACGGATGAGACCGTATTCGGTGCGGGATAGAAGCTTCCGCCATCGACATTGAAACACTTTCTCTTCTTACCGAAGAGATCTGTCAGGATCGATAGAGGACCATACTGTTTCGTCCCGGGACGGGCAAAGATCCGGTCCAGCGCTTCTTCTTCCACCATGAAGACCATCTTCCTGCAGGCCGGGAAATCCTTCATGACCTTCAGCATGATCGGAGTCATGACATAATACGGAAGATTCGAAAGGATCACATCCGGTGCCATCTCCGGATCCGGAAGATCGTCTTTTCCGAGTGCCAGATAATCCTTATAGATCACCGTTCCGCCTTTATCTTCAATGATCGCATGAAGGCGGTCCGAAAACCTGGTGTCGATCTCCACTGCCACATATGTGCCGCAAAGATCGACCGCTTTTTCCGACAATGCCCCGAGACCGGGTCCGATCTCAAGGCATGTCGTCGTTTTATCAAGTTCCGAAAGATCGAGGATATCCCCGATCACGTCATCATTACACAAGAAGTTCTGCCCCAGGCTCTTTTTGGCCGAGAGGCCATACTGATCCAGTATCGACAGAACTTCCTGCTTATTCATCCTACAAAGTACCGTACACCGGCCTCGAAGATCTTCTGATCTTTCTCACCCGGAATATTCTTGGCAATGCCGTTGCCCATACGCTCACTGTGACCCATCTTACCGAGGATACGTCCGTTCGGAGAGATGATACCCTCGATCGCACACATGGAACCGTTCGGGTTAAAGGCGGTATCCATGGTCGGATTGCCTTTATCATCCACATACTGGGTTGCGACCTGTCCCTTCGCAAAGAGTTCCTTAAGGAGAGCTTCAGATCCGCAGAAACGGCCTTCACCATGGGAGATCGCGATCTCGTAGGTATCGCCCTCATTGGTGAAGCTGAGCCACGGAGAATTATTGGAAACGATCTTCGTGGAAACATATGCGCTCTGGTGGCGGCCGATACGGTTAAATGTCAGCGTCGGACCATCATGCTCCAGCGGGAGGATATCGCCGTACGGGAGAAGTCCGAGTTTCATCAGAGCCTGGAATCCGTTACAGATACCGAGCATAAGGCCGTCTCTGTTAAAGAGCAGGTCACGGACAGACTCTGTAACCGCCGCATTTCTAAAGGCAGCGGCGATAAACTTACCGGATCCTTCCGGCTCATCACCGGCAGAGAATCCGCCAGGGATCATGATCATATTTGCTTTCTTGATACGCTCGCTCATCTCCTGGAAGGATTCTTCAACTTCCTTGGAGTTACGGTTGCGGATGACCATGACATCCGGCTCTGCACCTGCTCTGGAGAATGCAAATGCGGTGTCATACTCGCAGTTCGTACCCGGGAATACCGGAATAAATACCTTCGGCTTCGCACCTGTAAGGATCGTCGGTGCGGTGATCGCATTCTTTACGACCTCGCCCTTCTCATAGGAAACCGCATCGCCTTCATCCACGATCGTCGGGAAGATCGGCTCGAGCTTAGAAACATATGCATCGATCGCATCGTCGATAGAGATGGACTGGGAACCGAAGGTAAGTGCTTTTTCAGAAGTAGTCTTACCGAGGAGCTTACCACCGACCTGCTCGATCTTATCTACCGCATTTCCATCACTTACGGAAAGGAGTACTGTACCAAAAGAGTGCTGGAACAGCGTCTCCATATCGATACCGTCAGCGAATGCGAAACCGAGCTTATTACCCATGCACATCTGTGCGACACGGGCAGCGATACCAGCGGATCTTACGACACCTGCGCAGCGGAGCTGGCCGCGATCCTGGATCTGAGTCAGGCACTTCATGACACGGATCGCATGATCCTTCACATAGCAGCCCTTTTCGTCACGGCGGATCTTGATCATGTAGAGCTTCTCACCGGAAGCCGTAAGTGTCGAGGAAACGACCTTATCTGTTGTTGTCATGCCGACTGCGAAAGAAACGAGCGTCGGCGGAACATGCAGTTCATTAAAGGAACCGGACATACTGTCCTTACCGCCGATAGATGCGGTACCGAAGTCAAGCTGTGCCTGGTATGCACCGAGAAGTGCGGCCAGCGGCTTGCCCCAGGACTTCTCACCGGTCATTCTCTCGAAATACTCCTGGAATGTCAGTCTTGCCTTAAAAGGATCACAGCCGAGGCAGGCCAGACGCAGGAGGGACTCAGTAACAGCATGATATGCGCCATGGAACGGGCTCCATGCGGAGAAATACGGATCGAAACCATAAGCCATAACGGAAACGGCATTTGTCTTTCCTTCTTCTACAGGGATCTTGCAGGCCATACCCTCTTCCGGAGACAGCTGGTAGCGTCCGCCGAACGGCATCAGGACAGTACCGGCACCGATCGTTCCGTCGAAGCGGGAAACCAGACCCTTTCTGGAGCAGCCGTCGAGCGAGGAAAGCGCGCTCTTCACGGATGCAGCAAAGTCATCCTTTACATAAGCTTCTGTCGTCTTATCGATGATACCGTTATCGAAATCAGGCTCGGTGACCTCAGCCTTGGCATAAGAGGAAGCACCGTTGGTATCGATGAAAGCTCTCGGGAGCTCTACGATGGTATTTCCCTTCCAGGTCATCTTCATGACCGGCTCCTCGGTAACAACTGCAACAACAGTAGCTTCTAGGTTTTCTTTTGCCGCATAATCGAAGAATGCCTTTTCATCCTTCGGATCGATAACAACCGCCATTCTCTCCTGAGACTCGGAGATCGCGATCTCTGTGCCGTCGAGGCCTTCATACTTCTTCGGAACCTTATCCAGGTCGATGGCAAGACCGTCCGCGAGCTCACCGATCGCAACGGATACACCGCCGGCACCGAAGTCATTGCAGCGGAGGATCATCTTAGAAACTTCAGGAATACGGAACAGTCTCTGGATCTTTCTTTCTGTCGGCGGGTTACCCTTCTGGACCTCAGAGCCGCAGGTCAGAACGGACTTCTCATCGTGCGCCTTAGAGGATCCTGTCGCACCGCCGATACCGTCACGGCCGGTTCTTCCGCCGAGAAGAACAACAATGTCGCCCGGTCTCGGACGTACACGTACGATATTATCTGCCGGAGCAGCACCGACAACAGCACCGATCTCCATTCTCTTGGCAACATAGCCCGGGTGATAGATCTCATCGACGTGGCCGGTGCAGAGACCGATCTGGTTACCATAGGAGCTGTAACCTGCAGCTGCCGTACGTACGAGTTTCTTCTGGGAGAGTTTTCCTTCGAGTGTCATGGATACCGGAACGGTCGGGTCACCGGCGCCGGTCACACGCATTGCCTGGTAAACATAGGAACGTCCGGAGAGCGGGTCACGGATCGCACCGCCGAGGCAGGTCGCCGCACCACCGAACGGCTCGATCTCCGTCGGGTGGTTATGGGTCTCGTTCTTAAACATCAGAACGTAGTCTTCTTTCTTTCCATCTACATCGATCTGAATCTTGATGGAGCAGGCATTGATCTCTTCGGACTCGTCAAGATCCTGGAGCTTTCCGTCCTTCTTCAGTTTTCTCATCGCCATGGTCGCCACATCCATGAGGCAGACCGGCTTCTTACTGATCCTCTCGCCATAGACATCTTCTCTTGTGGAGAGGTAGTCAGAATAGATCTTCTTTAATTCCTCGGCAAAAGCACTGTCACCGTCGATCTTTACGTCCGTAAGCTCTGTAAGGAATGTGGTATGACGGCAGTGGTCGGACCAGTAGGTATCGAGCACTCTGATCTCGGTCATGGTCGGATCACGCTTGATGGACTGGAAGAACTCCTGTGTAAACTGGATATCAGCATCGGACATCGCCAGGCCCCAGGTCTTACGGAGTTCGGAAAGCTCTTCTTTCGACTTAGATGTAAAACCATCGATCGTAGGAACGGAGGACGGTACATCAAATACATCTTCCAGAGTTTCCGGCTTATCCATCGAAGCTTCACGGCACTCTACCGGGTTGATCAGGTATTTCGCGATCGCTTTCTTCTGGTCATCTGTAACGGATCCGTAGAACACGATCACGCGGGCAACACGTACCAGCGGTTTTTCCTTCTGTGTCAGGATCTGGCAGCACTGGGCAGCGGAGTCTGCACGCTGGTCATACTGGCCCGGCAGGGATTCGATCGCCAGCACATAAGCAGAACCGGATGTATCGATCGTCTCATCATAGACATCATCGACCGGCGGCTCCGAGAAAACGACGTTTTTAGCGAGTTCATACTCTTCATCCGTCAGACCGGATACATCGTATCTGTGGAAGATCCTCACGCTCTCGATCGTTTTTACACCGACATCGGACTTGACGTCCTTCATCAGACCGGCCGCCTCGACAGCGAATTCCTTCTTCTTCTCCGAAAAGATTCTTCGAACTTGATTACTCATAAATAAACCTCCAAAAGATGTATCCTTCTAACATTTCTATGGTAACACAAAACCCTGCCTCCTACGCAAAGGAAACACGGGTTTTGTGGTATCACTCAAGTTTTTCCGCGACTTCCGTAAGAAGTTCGCTGTTATATTTGAGGAAGCGCTTCAGGCCTTCCGCATCGAGAGAACCGTGCGCCAGACGCGCCTGATCGTAGATATGCTGGCAAAGCGCATTCATCTTCTCTTTTTCCGAAGCCACACCGGCCATGCCGCGAAGTCTTAAGACCAGCGGATGATCGGTATTAAGAACGAGATCCATCTTGACCGGGAACATATCGTCCAGATTCTTATACGGATCATCCTCCTTACCGGTACGCATCGCTTCAAACTGTTTTCTCATCTCTGCCATACGGCGGGCTTCCTCCGTCTCACGGATAAACGCCGGAAGCTGGTCTGCACCGAGAGCAACAGCCGATACCTCAAGCTTATCCTCGCCGGTTGCCGACTTAAAGAGGTCGGAAAGTGCTTTTGCCTCATCATCGGAAGCTTTCTCACCTTCGAGCTCGGCATCAACACGCTTGAACTTGATATCGTTCTGCTTATATTCGAGGAAGGAGATGAAGTTATTGTCGAGTTCTTCATTCAGAACAACGACATCGAAGCCCTTCTCTTTTGCCATCGCGATATAGGCAGCCTGCTGGTCAGGTGCTTTTGTATAGCGGACAGTATCCTTCTCCTTATCCTTGGTAAGTTCTTTCAGCGTGAAGAACTCGTTATCCACGGTCTTAAAGAGGCAGATGTCCTTAACCTTCTCATAGAACTTCTCGTCCTTCATCATGCCGTACTTCACGAAGATGCTGATATCGGACCAGTAGCCTTCGAAGCTCTTTCTGTCATTCTTAAAGACTTCATTGAGCTTATCGGAGACCTTACGGATGATGTGGGAAGACAGCTTCTTAACGTATTCATCCTGCTGCAGCGCCGAACGGGAAACATTGAGCGGCAGATCCGTGCAGTCGAGGCAGCCTCTCAGAAGGAACAGGAATTCCGGAATGACTTCCTCGATATTATCGGCAACGAATACCTGATGATTGTAGATCTTGATACGTCCCTCGAGAGTCTCATAAACATTGTTCGTCTTCGGGAAGTAAAGGATACCCTGAAGATTGAAAGGATAATCCATATTGAGGTGGATCCAGAATAGCGGCTCCTTCATGTCATGGAATACCGTACGGTAGAAATTCTTATATTCTTCCTCGGTGCAGTCCTTCGGAGCTTTCTTCCAGAGTGGCTCGGTATCGTTGATCGGCATGATCTCATGCTCATGTTCTTTATACTCCTCGCCTTTCTCCTCGGCTTCTTTCTTCTTCTTTGCTTCTTCTGCTTCATGCTTTCTGTCCGCCACCACATCACTGTAGTAGAGGTCAAAAGGCATGAAGGAACAGTATTTCTTCAGTACGCCGCGGATCTTGCCGGCATCGAAGATCTTCTTTGCTTCTTCGGAAAGCGTGATCGTGATCGTCGTACCACGCGCGGTTCTATCCGAATCAGAGATCTCATAATCCATCCCGTCATCCGATTCCCAGGATACAGCCGGAGCATCCTTCTGGAAGGATTTTGTATCGATACGGACCTTATCCGCCACCATGAATGCGGAATAGAAACCGAGACCGAAATGTCCGATGATGCCGCTGGCATCCGTGCTCTCTTCCTTATACTTCTCAACGAAGTCCATCGCGCCGGAGAAAGCGATCTGATTGATGTACTTATCGACTTCCTCTTCCGTCATACCGATACCATTATCGGTAAACTCGATCGTTCCCGCCTCACTGTCATAGTTGACATGGAGCTGATAATCATCTGTATCTTCTTTTACTGCTTCGCCGAGATCCACAAGTCTCTTAAACTTGGCGATCGCGTCCGAGCCGTTACTGACAAGTTCTCTTACGAAAATATCCTGATCGGAATACAGCCATTTCCTGATGATCGGAAAGATGTTTTCCGTAGTTACTGAGATCGTTCCTTTTTTAGACATATATGTACCTCCAAAAAACACTTAATTAGAAAGATTCGAG
>ONFC01000100.1 GCA_900317035.1 uncultured Eubacteriales bacterium | reverse complement strand
GAAACACATAGTGTTTCCAGCTACGGTCTTCTTCGCGGCTGTCTCGGATTCGCAGGTGATGAGGGCGGAGATTCGCCGCCTGTGCCAAGGCATGTGGTCATGGCATGGTATGACCTTTCTGACGGAAATACGTATAAATTAGATGCAGATCTTCCGGATGAGCTGAATCACTATCTGGATGATGAAGAACGCTTCAGATGGGATAATATCGAATTTCAGATCCTGCCTCATGGGAAAGTGGTTATGTATCATAACTGGCATAACCAGATCCATAACATCATGCTCGATTATCCTCTTCAGGGAAAAGTAACGAAGGAGTATGAGCAGAAGGTGTCGGACTTTCTGAAAAAGAAGAAGAACTATTTCATTGCCCACGAGAGGATCGGTGATGAGATCGGCGAAGTATCCGGATATCCTTCTCTTGAGACTATCAACAATTATCTGAAACGATTCCACTATACGATAACTTTCCGCCCGGAAAATGACCGCTTCAAAATCACGAAAACCATCTGCCGTTTCTTTAACGGTGAGAAGATCCTTTCCGGCGGGGAATGGGAAGAGAAGATGGATCCGGCCCGCTTGAAAGATGTTTTCCTGCGGTTTGAAGATGAGAATAAAAAATACTCCTGCTTCCTATACTTCAACAAAGAGGAGATCCTTCGCGTGTTTGAAGAGGCGTTTGGAAATCCCGGGGACTCCTCTCAAGGAGAATTTATCATCCGGGTCGGAATTGAGAAAAGTGCTTTTGCATGCGAAATCAAAGCAGGCGATAAAAGCTATCCGCTTAAAGAAACAGAGTTCAGGCTTTATAGGAATAACAAAGATGACGGCGGAAAACTCGTGTTTAAGAGCTATAATGGGAACCATAAGAACCTGATGTAAGGGGTAGATTATGGCGAAAGATAGGAAGATAAGCGGCTGGTCGTGGGATCTGTTTATTTCTGATGATGAGAAACTGATTGCAACGAGTAATGGCAGAAACGGAATCTATGTTTATGATCTGGAGACGTTAAAGCCTGTTCTTAAGACCAAAACAGTCAGCTATGTTGGATACGTTGCGGTATCTCCGGATAGAAAACGGGTGGCCGCAAAGAACACCAGCGGGCTTCTGGCGCTTCTATCCATGGAAACCGGTGAAGAGATCTGCCGAAATAAAATGGCGGAGGGCGAAGGCTACCTCATGACATTCACCGACGACAGTAAGTATGTTCTGGATCTGGATCATTGGGGCAGAACGATGCTTCTAGATACGGAGAATCATTTCAGTATGTTGGACGAGGGTTTTCAAGACAAGGACGGACATACTTTGTTTTCTTATCTCCATTATGACCGTTTCAGCAGAAATATCTATAAGATCGTGGATCGGGGACACGGATATAAATGTGCGGCAGCGATGGTTACTCCTGCGGATAAAGATCACATCTCATATAAGGTGATACGGGAATTTCAGGGACCTGCGCCGAATCATCTGATGGGCATTTCTTTCTGCAAAGAGAAGAACTATTACCTGACTTCGGACAAGAAACAGATCGTCGCTACGGATAAGAATTTCCAGGAGATCGAAAGGATCCCGCTTCCGTTTAAAGATGAAGAGGCGTATAGATATATCCGGAAAATATGGGTATCTCCCGGTGAAAAATATGCGTTCATTTCTATGGGCGGAACGGACTCGGCTTTGTTTGAACTATCGTCCATGAAACTGGTCCGTGAGTTTGAATATGAATGTCTGGCGGATTTTAAAATGATAGAGAAAGACTCCAAATATATTATCTCCACCTGGTTGGGAACATATATAGGCAATATATAGACCTGTTTTTCGTTTACAATTTATGCCCTTGGTGTAGCTTAAGTTACAGTGCTTCTGAATATGTCGCAAACGCTACAGCCAAGGGCATTTTTGAATATTGTAGCCTGTGATCCCGGGTGGTACATTGTAATCACAACAAAGGGAAAACAAAAAACACCAGCAGACAGGAAAACAATAAAGCTGGAATCACAGGAGGTAATAACATGAAAGGTTTAATCGTAGCAGTAGCAGTAGCAGCAGCAATCACAGGTCTCTTTATTTTCGGAGCAAACGCAATGCTCGAAGAAAATGACGCTAAGAACGGAAAGAACAAGAAGACAGAAACAACAGCTACCGTCACAGTTGAGACAACAAACGGCAACGCACTTCACGATGTTTTTGTAGAACGTGGAATGTAATTCCGAAACAATAGCATTATATATCTTCCCCCAAACCTGGCGGCTATCTCAAAAGATAAGCTGCCTTTTTTCATGCAATAAACCAGCAGTTTCTGTTACGGAAAAACCAGGTAGATTATAATGACATTAGAATAATCGAAAGAAGGCTTATGCGATGCAGGTGATGACAAATACGATCCGTCCGGATGAATATATGGCGATGAGAAAAGCAGTCGGCTGGCATGAGTTCCCGCTGGAACAGGCCGCCGAAGGACTTAAGAACTGCTATATCTGGTGTATCCGTGAAGACGACCGCCCGATCGCTCTGGGAAGGATCATCTGGGATCATGGCTATGTGATCTATATCGCAGATGTTATCGTGCTTCCGGAGCATCAGGGACAAGGCCTGGGAAGAAAGATCATGGAGACCATGATGGACTTCATCCGTGCTCAGATGAAACCCGGATATCTGTTTATGGTATCCCTCATGTCCGCC
This sequence comes from uncultured Eubacteriales bacterium, assembly GCA_900317035.1. GTDB lineage: Bacteria > Bacillota > Clostridia > Saccharofermentanales > Saccharofermentanaceae > Scatonaster. The sequence continues at coordinate 5,517 of ONFC01000100.1, read as the reverse complement.
AAAGGGAAAAACGAATTTTATAAGAAATTCGGATTTGTGGACCGTCCATCTGAACAGTTCGGGCCCGGCATGCATCAGTGGCTGGAAGGGAATAAAGAAACATGACTATTAGAACAAAGCAATTTCAGATATTAACAGACTTGGAGCTTGCATGGAAACTCATGACAGATGTCTATGCTTCCGATGGAAGTAACGGGCCGGCTGCACCGTTTCTGGAGTATGCGATCACCTGCTGCTGGATGGATAAGAACTATCTCCGCCTCAACCGTTTCTGGCTGGACGGAGACCTGCCGGTGGCTTTTGTATTCTACGAAAATCCGGTCACATCTACTTACTTCGTTCTTCGTCCGGGATATGAATTCCTGGCGGGGGAGATGATCGAGTATGCCGAAAAGGCCTATCCGAAATTCGATGAACCGCGCGAGTTAAACCTGTACGGCAACCAGACTGCGCTGATCGAAGAAGCAAAGAAACGCGGCTATCAGGTCGTATATGAGGAGCCGGAGAATTACTTCGATTTCCGGGAAGGAAAACTCGATTATCCGCTTCCGGAAGGATACCATTTTGTGGATTCAAGAACATCGGACCCGCTTAAGTCGGCCAAGTGCATGTGGGACAGTTTCATGAGCGAAGACTTCGGTGAATTTACAGATGTGGAGACCCCGAAAAAGAACGGTGGTGCTAGTGCCCATGAACTTTATCAGGATGTGTATGGCTGCACGATCGCTCCTTCTCCGCACGCCACTTACGATTACACCGTGATCATCGCCGATGAGAACGAAGAATATGTCTGTTTCTCAGGTATGTGGTGGGTGCCGGAAAATAAACTGGCCTACATGGAGCCGCTCGGCACGGTTCCTTCCCATCAGCATAAGGGACTTGCAGCTGCGGCGCTATCCCGTCACGATCAGGTGATGCGTAAGCTCGGCGCCGAGATCATGACCGGAGGCGGAAATCCGTTCTATAAAAAGATCGGCTACCAGAAGGAGCGGAAGCTTCTGCACATGCAGAAAAAGCAAGAGTAAGTAGTCGAAAATACGTTCCTTTTGTGATATAATGAAACGGTAGGAAGCAGTTGGTTACTTCTTTCCCTGAATCTTTGTGATGAGGGGGTGAGGCCTATGAATATGACGTGGGGCGAGTTTTTCGCTTTTTGTTGTTTTGTTGTTGCCTTAGTCGCTCTGGTCGCAGATCTCTGCAGAAAAGATAACGGGCAAAAAAAGAAGTAAACCGTCCAAGCTGCCACTCGACGGTTTACTGAAAATGTAAATCTAGGGAAAGCAGAACTGGCTGCTTCCTATCTCCATTATACTTGCAATTGATGACTTTGCAAGTCGGAAAATGTTAGTAAACTGTTGATCGAAAGGAGAAAGAAGATGCACTTTGTGGATGCAAAAGGGATCCTGACGAATAACCACGGTTCCTGCGGGATGAATATCTACCGTGGGTGTACGCACGGGTGCATCTACTGCGACAGCCGGAGCACCTGTTATCAGTTCAAGCACCCTTTCGAGGATATAGAAGTGAAGCAGAATGCACCGGAGCTTCTGGAGAAAGCACTCCGCTCGAAGAGGAGCAAGTGTATGATCGGTACCGGTTCCATGTCGGATCCGTATATGCACTGCGAAGCAGATCTTCACCTCATGAGACGGTGTCTTCTAGTCATTAAGAAGTACGGGTTTGGTGTGGCGGTACAGACGAAGTCAGATCGGATATTGATGGACATCGATCTTTTATCTGAGATCAACGAAGCGAGTAAGTGCGTCGTGCAGATGACGCTCACCACCTACGATGACGATCTTTGTAAGATCCTGGAGCCTCATGTCTGTAATACGAAGCGGCGCATCGAAGTGCTGGAGGAGATGAATAAAAGAGGCATCCCGACCGTTGTGTGGCTGACACCACTTCTGCCGTTTATTAACGATAACGAAGAGAATGTCAGGCCGATCCTCGAAGAGTGTTCTAGAGTCGGAGTGAAAGGCATCCTTTGCTTTGACATGGGCGTGACCCTTCGTGAGGGTGATCGGGAATATCTCTATGAAAAGATGGATCAGCACTTCCCGGGGATGAAGGAACGCTACATGAAGGCTTTCGGAAATGCGTACATTATCCCGAGCCCCAGGTCGGAAGAACTGATGAAGATGTTTAAGTGCTTTTGCAAAGAAAACGGGATCATGCATGACCCGGATGAGATCTTCCGGTATATGCACGAGTTCCCGGAAAAATACACCCAGATGAGTCTTTGGGATCTATAAGCTGCCCCTTTTGAAGAGGGGACAAAAGGCGATCTCGAAGAAAAAGAGGAGAAAGATGAGGAGAGAAAAATGCAGATCAGAAGAGTAGAAGAAGAGAATGAGAAGATCGGTGAGTTTATCGGAGATGGATTCACGAATTACGCGAATCAAAACGGCGTGGACCTGAACTTCGATGATTACTGTTTTGTCGCGGAAGGTGAGGACGGGAAGATCCTTGGCGTGATCACCGGAAGGGCCTACTATAACGAAGTGCATATCGGTGATCTGATCATCGCTGAGGGAAGTAGAAGGAGCGGACTCGGAAGCAAACTCGTGCATGCCGTGGAAGAAGCATTCTCCGGTAAGGGATATGAGAAGATCACGCTGACCACATTTGGATTTCAGGCGCCGGAATTCTATAAGAAACTCGGCTTTCAGGTGGAGTTCATCCGCGAGGATAAAGACCCGAAGCTGACGAAGTATTTCCTGGCAAAAGCACTGGAAGGAGGGGTGGATCATGATTTTTGACGGATCTCAGGTCTTAATCGGAAAAGGCGCGCAGGCGGATGTTTTCAGCTATCACGGGTATGCCTATAAAGTTTACAGGCCGTCTTATCCTTCTGAATGGATCGCATTTGAGAAGAGACAGCAGAGAGCGGTAAATCAGGCCGGACTGAGTTCGATCCGTTACTACGACACGGATGACGATCACATTATCCGGATGGATCTGATCGATGGGGAAGTGCTGGAAACCTACGCCATCCGAAGAGATCCGCTTAGTTTTGATATCCTGACGAGGGCTTTTGCCAGAGTGCATGCAGCAGCTCCCGAAGGAATCGGTATTCCGCCTCTTTCTTTGACTGCGGGCATGGAATTATGTGAAGACGACAGGGCAGTCGTGCTTCCGGTCATTGAGCGTCTTTCCGGGAAGATGAAGCCGTGCATCTGCCATCTGGATATGCATCTTCAGAACATTATGCTCCCGCGCGGTATTTCCAGCATTGGCCGGGAGACGGAATTTACGATCATAGACTGGATGAATGCAAGACTTGCACCGGCGGTTTTCGATTATGCCAAGACATATGTGCTTTTCGATGAGTTTTCGAAAGAAGCACTGGCGATCTATAAGAATCAGGTGCTTCACCAGATGTGGAAACAGGGCGTCACAGAAGAGGACTTTTCCGATGCGGTGAAGGCATGTTTACTTATACGCAAGAGGGAGAGAAATCCGGATCCGGTGGTATAATGAATACATTGGAATGCGTGTCTGCGCGACTCCGTAAGTGAGATAAACCCACGAAATAGAAGGAGGATCTTCCTATGTTGTATCGAGATTTTCAGGACATTAAGCTTTCTGCACTCGGCTTCGGTGCCATGCGTCTTCCCGTGATCGACGGAAATGACAGCAAGATCGATGTGGAACTTACACAGAAGATGGTGGAAGAGGCTTTTGACGCAGGAATCAATTACTTTGATACAGCATTCGGATACCATAACGGCAACTCTGAGATCGTCCTGGGCGAGGCGCTCCGGAAGCACCCGCGCGACAGTTATTATCTCGCGGATAAGTTCCCGGGGTATGATCTCTCGAATATGCCGAAGGTAAAGGAGATCTTCCCGAAACAGTTGGAGAAGACCGGTCACGATTACTTCGATTTCTATCTTTTCCATAACGTGTGTGAGATGAATATCGATGCGTATCTCGATCCGAAATATGGCATCTACGATTACCTGATTGAGAAAAGAAACGAGGGTAAGATCCGCCATCTCGGATTTTCCTGTCATGGCGAGCCGGATGTTCTCCGCCGCTTCCTCGAAGCATACGGAAAAGATATGGAATTCTGCCAGCTGCAGCTGAACTATCTGGACTGGACGTTCCAGCATGGTAAAGAGAAGGTGGAGATGCTGAAAGAATACGGCATCCCGGTCTGGGTCATGGAGCCGCTTCGTGGCGGAAAGCTCGCGAAGCTTCCGGAGAAGTGCGAAGAGGATCTCCGTGCGATCCGTCCGGAGGAAGAGATACCTGCATGGGCGTTCCGCTTCCTGCAGTCGATCCCGGAGGTGACGGTGGTGCTATCCGGTATGTCGGAGCCATCGCAGCTTCGTGCGAACATCAAGACTTTCTCCGAAGATAAACCTCTTTCTGACGGCGAGATGGAGGGCCTTCTGAAGGTCGCATCTAAGATCCTCGGCATGGGTTCCATCCCGTGTACCGCGTGCCATTACTGTGTGAGTCACTGTCCGATGGAACTGGATATCCCACGTCTGATCGCTCTTTATAACGAGCATAACATCACCGTTGCTGATGGTGGATTTGACTTCATCGCACCGATGGCAGTGGGCTCGATGCCGCAGGAGAAGAAACCTTCCGCATGTCTGCACTGCCAGAGCTGTGAGCAGGTCTGCCCGCAGAGCATCGGCATCTCGGAGATCATGGAACACTTTGCCGAGATCGTGGGATAAGATGAAGAAAGCCTATTACCATCTGCCGGGTCTTTTTGAGTTTTATGATCTCTATAGGCTCTTTCTGCCGCTTTTCCGGGAGCACCGTGAGTACTTCTATGACTGGTGTGACATCGGCTCGATCTACGGAGCACCGGGGGACTGTCTATGGGGCGGCGGACGTGTCGGTTTCGGCGAGGCGGATCCCCGCGATGTCGCCGATCTCATGAAAGAATACGGAATATCCTCGCGCCTGACATTCAGTAATTCTCTTCTTCAGAAAGAACACCTTTCCGATAAGAAGTGCAACGATCTTTGTACTCTCTTTGAGAGAAACGGCAGTGTGGAAAATGGAATCATCATCCATTCCGATCTTCTTCTGGAATATATCCGCTCGAAATATCCGGGCTTCTATTTCGTGTCTTCCACGACAAAAGTATTGACGGTATTGACGGCTTTTTCGGATCTCGAAGCCGAACTGGACCGCGAAGAATTCCGCTATGTGGTGCCGGATTTCCGTCTGAATAAAGATCTTTCTTCTCTAGAAGCACTTGCCCCCGAAAAGAAAGCGAAAGTGGAGTTTCTCTGTAACGAATGCTGCTGGTTTGATTGCTTTGACCGCAGAAACTGCTACGAAAATGTCAGCCGCAAAAGCCTCGGTGAAGACGTGGAAGACCACGTCTGCGTATCACCATCTGCCTCGCGCGGTTACCGTTTCTCCGACGCCATGAAGAACCCTGGATTTATCGGGATCGATGACATTCAGAATACCTATCTACCATCCGGCTTTTCCCACTTTAAGATCGAGGGAAGAAGCCTGGGAAGCGCCGTAGTCCTGGAG
>ONFC01000098.1 GCA_900317035.1 uncultured Eubacteriales bacterium | reverse complement strand
ATCGCACCGGTCTGCTTCTGCTCCTCCATCTCAAGGAGCCGGCTCTGAAGAACGGCCATCGCTTTCGCTTTATTCTTATGCTGCGACCGCTCATCCTGGCAGGTCACCACAAGTCCCGTGGGAAGATGCGTGATACGGATCGCGGAGTCGGTACGGTTGATATGCTGTCCACCGGCACCGGATGCACGGTAGGTATCGATCTTTAAGTCGTTCGGGTTGATGTTGATCTCGACTTCATCGACCTCCGGAAGAACGGCGACCGTTACTGTCGATGTGTGGACACGTCCGCCGGACTCCGTCACGGGAACACGCTGGACACGGTGCACGCCGCTTTCGTACTTAAAGCAGGAATACGCACCTCTTCCCTCGATCGAGAATACCAGTTTCTGATATCCTCCGAGCTCGGTGTCATTACTGTCGATATATTCGATCTTCCAGCCTTTCGAGACGGCGAAGTTACTGTACATCTTATAAAGATCCGCCACAAAGAGCGCTGCCTCTTCTCCACCTGCGCCGGAACGGATCTCCATAATGACCGACCGGTCATCCTTCGGATCCTTCACCGCAAGTAGCTCCTCGAGGTCCTCATTGATCTTGGCTAGTTCTGCTTCCAGAGAGTCCACTTCCTCAGAAGCCATCTGGCGCATTTCTTCATCGTCCGCCTGGGTATGGAGTTCCCGCGCATCCGATAGTTCCTGCGTCACACGGTCCTTATCGTGGATACGTGCCACCACCGGCTCTAAGTCAGAAAGCTCCTTGGTGAGCTTTAAATAGCGCGCGCCGTCGGATACGATCGCCGGATCAGCCATCGATGCAATGATCTCGTCGTAGCGGTGGAGTATCTGTTCAATTCTTTCACGTTCGTTATTCACTGGGGCGCCCCTCTCTTATCATCATTGTACACGAAAAACAGGAAAACAGAGACAGGGCAGCTAGATATAGTGCTTCTGAAAGATCTTCATGATCATTGCATAGACTGAGCACTGCTCGGGAGTAAGCGGTTCACGGACCACTTCCGGAACAATAGACGGATCATCGGCAAATCCGATCTCCATATCCCTTCCGAAGTTCCAGAAAGCCACACTTTTAGTTCCTTCCGGGTACACGTCGAAGAAAAATCCGGATTTCTGCATCTTCGGAAGCTGCGCGGATCCGAGATAAATAATGACATAGTTCTCGCGGATAAGAAGATCATGGAGCTTGTCCCAGATCTCCTTGTCGATCGGGGCTTTGCCGGAAAGATCGTTGATGATGATCACATGGCCGAAATGCTCGGGAAGATCTCCCTCACCGTTAATGCTCTCGTATTCGAAGTTATAGATATGTCTGGGAGTAAACGCTTTCGGACCGTTCAGGTCTTCGCCATAGAACATGACGTCATACTGCTTCCCTTTGATGTAATCGATCGCGTCTGTGACTTTCTGGGACTGCTCACGCCAGATCTTATTCTTTCTTCCCGCATCCTGAATAAAGACGTCCGTCATCCACAGGATAAATCCCATAAGGATCACGACAAATACGAGTGTGACGATCAGGCGTTTGGCGTTCATTCTTTACTCCCCGGTAAGTTCTCTTCCATACCAGATATCAGTATCTATAGTACGGACTACATTCCATTCTACACCATAGCGCAAGTGGTCCTTGTTCTTCTTAAAGAATTTGGAATCAGCGGATGTCTTTTCCGCAGTAATTACAGAACGCGGAATCAGCCGCGATCTGCTTGCCGCAGAACCGGCAGAACTTCGTGGCGGGAGCCGGTGCCGGAGCGACCGGAGCAGGCTGAGGTTCAGGAACCGGAATTGGTACAGGCGCTACAGGTTCTGGCTGAGGTGCCGGCGCTGCAACTGGTGCTTGTGCAGGAACCGGAGCCGGAGCAGGCTGCGGGGCCGGTACCGGGGCGATGCCGGCTTCGGCTTCGCGCTGGCGCTTGGCGAGGATCCTTGCCTTCTCATCGGCGAAGATCTTGTTGATGCTGGCATTATCGATCTCACGCTCGGCAGCAGGACCTTCGGAAGGTGCGGAAACCGGCTGGTCCACAGGACGGGTCGCGGTCGGATCTTCCGTTTGGGGCTGGGTAGCGGAATCGATGCCTTCTTTTACGCCGACGATGACATTCTGGTTGATATCGACACCGTTTCTCTCACTTTCCGCATCACGGTTAGCGGCGGTGGATTCATCGGCGAAGGTATCGAACTCTGCCTGCTTGTTCTCAATGATCTCGATCATCCGCTCATCGACAGTGTTCGGGCAAAGAAGCCTATACACCAGCACATCTCTGGTCTGGCCCATACGGTGGGCACGGCCGATCGCCTGGTTTTCGGTCGATGGCTTATACTGCGGTTCACAGAGGATAACGACACTGGCCGACTGGATGTTGAGGCCCGTTCCTCCGGACTGGATCTGCGCCGACAGCACGGATCCTGCTGGTGCGGCTTCAAAGGCATCGACGATATTCTGCCGCTCTTCGACCGGGACGGCGCCATTGATTACGCCGACGCACTTTTCGCCGAAGATGGTACGGATCTTCTCGAGAGTATCGAGGAAGAAAGAGAATACTAAGATCTTTCTTCCGTCTTCTGTCGCATCTTCCACGATCTCGCGGAGGCGCTGTACCTTGGCGGAAGTATTGAGATAATCCGCATTTCTCCAGGAAACACGGCGAACATCCATAAAGGAGCCGGTCAGGACATCGTCTTCGTAGGCACGCTCATCTTCCGGCGTCATGTCACACCACTCCTTGATATCTGTCAGATCCGGAAGTTCAGAGAGCACGCTCTCGCGCTTTCTTCGGTAATACACCGGAGAGATCTTATCTTTAAAGTCATCGGCATAAGCCGTCATGCTCACCTGCTGGGCGCGCTGGGCTACGTCGTGCTGGAGGTAGTCCATCAGGCGGATCATCTCATTGACGTTATTCTCGAGCGGAGTACCGGTCATAAAGAGGATACGGTCGGTGTGGTCACAAAGATGCAGCACATTCTTGGAGCGCTTGGCTTCGGTGTTCTTGATGTAATGGGCTTCGTCCACGATGATCATATCGATATCGAAATCCTCTTCGATCACAAAATGGTTTTCGAGGCTTTCGTAGTTAGTAACGGCGACACCGCCTTCTTCCGACCAGGTACGGAAATGCGCATCTCTGTCTTTGTCGTGGAGATTATACGCAACAAGATCGCTCTTCGCCTCGATCTCACGGCACCAGTTGACGATAACACTGGCCGGGCAGATAACGAGGAAACGCGGCGGATGCTGCACTTCTCTTTCTTGTATATTCTGCGCTTCAGGAGCGGCAGCTGCCGTAACTGATTCCTGAACGGGCGCAGCTGTTTGTGCCACGGGCGCTTCCCCCTCTGCTGCAGGTGTTACTTCCTGCTGGGCGGGCGCTGCTGTTTCCGGTTTTTCTTTGGAGTGGAGGTAATCGTTTCGGAGGGAGACCATGGCGGCGAGGGCCTGGATGGTTTTTCCAAGTCCCATCTCATCGCCGAGGAGGACGCGCTTCTGGTGAAGGATGTACTTGACGCCCCAGAGCTGGTAGCCTCTGAGGGTACAGTTCAATCCGGTCAGGTCGACAGGTGTATTGGCGACGTCTTCTTTGATCTCGTCGCTTAAGCCGTAGCCGTCTTCGTCACTGTCGAAGCGCTCGGGGGCGATTTCTTCGAGAGTCTGGTAGTACTCGATCGGGCGGCGGGCAAAGTCACTCCACGCGGTGGCGATGCTGATCGGACCAACTATCCCCGAAAAGTTTCCCGGTACAGGGACCTGGCCCTGGATCTGCGGGATGAGCCCGGATCTGTCGATCGCGGAAGCACATGCGGAAAGGCGTTCATATGCGGCCTGGGCTTCTTCCTTTTTCGCGTTTCCCGAGAACATCCACTTGAGGCCGGACTTGGCACAGTTCATCTTCTGAAGGTCGCCCATCGTATCCTGCGGGAGCATCGAGAGAAGCTGCTCACAGCGGGGCTGGTTCTCCTTCGCACGCATGTATTCGGCGACCGCGGTCACCAGGCGGGAATATTCATCGGACTTATGGTCCAGGCTGATCTTCAGCTTGACATTATTATTCACATCGACCGCGATCTTCGCGGCATTCTGCTTGGCACGGAGAGACATCACTTCCCCGATACCGTTGATGGAAGCAAGGCTCTGCTCACTGGCGGCATGGACGGAATAGATGTCGCCGTAGCCGGCTTCCTTCAGAAGATTCGTGCGGATACCGTCTTTATTGGCATTCAGCTCATCGACCGGGATCGTTCGGAGGACACGCATCCACTCGGGACGGATGGCCTCGGCGATCGCCGACTCGATATCGGCTCTTGCCGACTCCACTTTCTTAATGCCGGAAGCACCCACCTCCTGCGCAGATCGGATCCTCGAGGAAAGTGCTTTTATATCGTTATTACCAAAAGTCCGTGAGGCCATATTTCTTACCCTTCCATCCTCTTCCCAGAGATTACTTTCTGAGTAAGATTATATCACGGCAGAGGGCACCTTACTTCGTTTCCGCAAGATACATGGTGATACGGTTCTGGATCGATTTACATACCTCGTCGGCGCTCTTTTGGCCTTCAAAGTAGCCCGCGGCCTCCTCGAGTACGATCTCCAGGATCTTCGGGTTCGTGTTGACGGAGCTGTGGATGCGCCCGATGATGGATGTGAAGCGCTTGGCGGTCTGCTCGTCGATGACAGATTGGGCCTTGATCAAGACAGGGTCGTCCGTATACTCCGTGATCCTTTTCATCTTCTTCTGATAGGTCTCGATCTGCTTTTTCATGTCCGCTTCTTCACACTCCCGGCAGACAAAGATGTCCGGAACGTCGGATTCGACGAGGATATTCTGCGCCTCAGAAGAAAGGAGGAAACGGATAAAATCCCATGCTTCGTCCTTACACTCGGAAAAGGCGGACATGCCGACAGAAATGGTCGCGACCGCCGTCATGCCGGAATCCTTCGACGTAGGCCAGCCGATAAAGAGCGGATCTCCGCCGCAAAGATCGGAATACGCGGCAAAATCGCGAAGATTGGCAACATACATCGTACTCAGCGCCACGACTCCGTCCTGCATCATGAGGGACTCCTGGCGGTGGTCACCTAGCATGTCGTCATACTGCTCATTCAGGGACGAAAGTTTATCGCCAGAGATCCGTCCTCCATACTTCTTCGACAGTTCCAGGACCTTACGGAAATCGTCGCTGTCGAAGTATGCCTCGCGCTTACTATAGTCCACATAGTGCGCCATATCACAGTAGAGGAATCCGTGAAAAAGCCCCGAGGACTCATATACATACTTATCGTCCAAAAAGTGTCCGGCCGCAGGATAGACGCTGTTTCCGAGAGCATCGATCTTCTGCTCAAAAAGCTGAAGATTCCACTGCTCAATATCCCCGAGGACTTTCTTATCGCCGTTAAAGCCGACCATGCTCACCGTGACCGGCAGCTGGAAAAGTTTACCGTCCGCTTCAAATGCACGGAAGATGTTGTCGTAGTAGAGAGATCTGTCGATCCCCGCGTTTCCGTCCATGTAAGTATTCAGGTCCACGAGGATGCTGTCGGAATTAAACTGCCCGTACTCGGCGCAGTTTAAAACGACGTCCGGACCTTCGCCGGACTTCATGGCGAGAAGGAGCTCATCGGCCGCATTTGCCTCGGCCTTATCAAAACCCATGGACAGATCCTGATTCTGCACATATGTGATCACGCGCGCCTTACTCTCTGTGCGCTTATTGTAGGCAGCGGCCATCCGGCGGATGTCTAAGACATCCGAATTACAGCTGCAGACCCGGACGATCCGTTTTCCGGCGTGCGGATTCTTCGCTTCCCTGTGAAGGCGGGTGATCGAAAAAGAAGTTTCCTGCAGCTCGCCCAGGCCCATGCGTGTCGTCTGCAGGACATATATGTCGTTTTCCGGCGTAAATTCCACATCCGTGATACCCCGGATCAGCGTATCCAGATCCTCCGGATGGAATACCGCCTCGGACTTGCCACTTACGATGTCATATAAAAGGAGCGATCCGTCGTCATCGTCGGCATAGTACTTGCCGTTACTTTCCAAAAAACGATAAGGGATATTCGCACTGATCTCCTTCGGTGAACCGATCGTACCTTTTTCCGGGTCGGTTTCCGTCAGGTAGTGATGGAAAACCACTTCTTCGAGGTATTCGTCGCGGCGGGTCAGGATATAGCCCTTCCCGTCGATTTCAAAGAAACCTTCAAACTCATCGCTGTACTTGACAGGCTCTGACCGGTTCCCCTGATCATCGACAACGATCAGTTCTTTTTCAGAAGGATCGGCGAGCAGGATCTTGCCGGACGAAAGTTCGTAGAACCGGGCGCCTTCTCTGTCGGAGATATCGATCTCCGCCTCGCGTTCACCGCTGCCGTTTAGGATCAGGAACTTATGCTCGTACATCATCGATTCCGGAACAAAAACAGAAACGCCTACACCGATCCGGCCGTTTTTCAAAGACTGGAGGGAATACAGGGACTCATTTTTTCCCAGCTTGACCTTGCCCTTCGGATTTCCCTGCAGATCCAGAAGGATCAGGCCGCTCTCGCTTAGAGACGCGGATATCTCGTAGTACTTCATCAGTTCGTCGGGACTCTCGTAATTCGTGGTATCCATCGTCTTCTTCTCTTCTTCCGTCGGCGCGTAATTGATCATGTACGAGATCACGATCTGATCTCCGCACAGGCACGCATCATTCGCCTCGAGCGCCGTCGCCTCGTGGGACGGGTCCGGCTCGAACGGGATCGAAAGGTCGGTCGTCGTGTCCGAAAAGTACGGATCGGACTCTTTCACGTATCCATCCTGCGTCCGGTCGTTGTCTGAAAGATTTGTTTCGGATGTATCTCCGCTTTCTTTTTTCTTCGACTTATCACATCCCGTGGCGGGTAAAATCATGGCCGCCATAAGAACGATCGCCATCGCCTTCCGTTTCATGCTATTCCCTCCGTTTTTCAGTAAAAAACTTGCAATTTAACTATATAAGGCATCCTTTTTCGCTTCAACGAAAGTGACGTATCGCTTATTATTCTGTAACGCAACGGAAAAACAGCATGGGGATAGAGAGTATAATGGAGGTAGCAAAACACAATAGTAGATATCAAAACACATAGGAGATGAAAAAATATGAAATGTCCGAAATGTCATAGTGACGGATGCCAGATCATCAGCGAGACACAGACCAAAGGGAAAGACTATTCCGTAGGCAAAGGCTGCTGCGGCGCCATGGTCTTCCAGAGCTGGTTCGGTCTGATCTGCGGGTTCTGCGGCGAAGGCAAGAAAACCACGACCAGAAACTTCTGGATCTGCCATAACTGCGGTCATAAGTTTAAGGCATAAGGCCCGGGGTGTCTGGATATGAATGCTGAAGTTCTGGAAATGAAAAAGGAGTACTCCGGGATCACGGCCACGAAGCGTGACAGGCGCTGGGCGTGGTGGATGGAGTTCTGCGGGAAATACGCGAGGTGCCACCAGATGCCGGAAAGAAGCTTCTTTCTCGGGTCTTACCAGTTTCCGCTGTGCGCAAGGTGCACGGGGATCATGGCAGGAAGACTTCTCGCGATCCTTCTTCTTCCGTTTTTTCTGCTTCCTCTTAAGACCGCTCTTCTGGTGCTTCCGGTTCTTATGCTTCCGCTTCCCATCGACGGGCTTACCCAGCGGTTCACGAAATACCGGTCCAACAACTTGAAGCGCGTCATTACAGGGATCCTGTGGGGTTTTTCGACCTTTACCTTCATCTTCACGGGGATCGTCTATCTGGCGGTGAAGTTTCTCTGAAAACGGTCTTCATCTACCGGAAATGACAGGAAGAAAACGGACCCGGCCTGGAAAAGTGTTACAAATTGTGCATAACTGTTCATCTTTGAACAGATTTCGTGGCAAATAATTAAGCAATATTTTAAGTTATTTGTTATAATATACGATCGACATCAAGTGTGAATTCAAAAAGGAGGACACTGAAGTGAAAAAACACATAAAAACTTTTGCGGCAGTATGCTCGTTGGCAATGGTTTTCAGCATCTTCACAGC
>ONFC01000097.1 GCA_900317035.1 uncultured Eubacteriales bacterium | reverse complement strand
AGCATCGGTTATACATCCATCTTACTGTATGAAAGGAAGTTTCGCATTATACTTGAAATCTAATCCGGAAGCGAATATCAGCATAACCCGGCGCGAGTCCCAACACTCGGCCGTTTCGCATAAAGATCAGTCGGTAATCAGCTCTACCATCTCTTTGATCTTGTCGCCTACATCCTCCGGACAGTGTGCATCCGATGATGTGATGATCGGCACGTTGTGTGCTTTCAGGATACGGATCAGTTCCGGATCCATCCCCAGGGAAGCGGTGTCCGGGCAGCGCCGGTGGGCGCCGCTGTTTTCATCAGCATACATGCCGTTTCGCGCCAAGGCTTCTGCCAGTTTCTCGTAGTAATCTGTGAGCGAAAAAGACGCTTTATGCCCGAAGAGCTTGATGGTATCCGGATGGCCGATCCCGTCGAAAAGCCCGCTGTCTGCGAGTTTCACGGAATCTTCGAAATACCTTCTGTAGGTGTTGTCCACGTCGATTCCTTCCCACAGCTCCGCGTTATGGTCGAAGGCAAAATCACCTACGAAGTGCATACTTCCGAGAAGGAAATCCAGTCCCTTGTCCGAAGTCAATTCGCGGATCAGATCTTCGTATTCTTCGAAGTAGCAGACCTCGAGACCGAACTTGATCTTCACAGGATAGTCCTGCTGCCGCACCTTATCCACCAGTTCCAGATACTCGGAAAAGCACTTCTTTCCCGTCTTTCGCTGAAACCAGTTATCGACAAAATCACTTGCCGCGCGGGTGGAATCGTACATGGGCGCGGGTGGAATCGTACATGGGCGCGAACTCGGGAAACATATAGTTATGCTCCAGAAGCCGGATCTCTGAAAGCCCCATCTTCACCGCCTGATCCACAAACTCCTGGATCCAGGGAAGAGTATAGGGGCCCCTTTCGATATGGATATGTCCGTCGATCATGCTCTTTCCGTCTCCTTGTCCGTCACCCTTTGCATTTCTTGTGCGCCCCTTCTCACGCTTTCTTTCCAGTCGCCGCCAAAATGGCCTCTGCCAGGTTCCTGCCGTAGATCTCACAGCCCAGTGCATTCGGGTGCAGATTGTCGAGGAAATACTCCGGGAAATGCGGTACCAGCTTCATTCCCTCGATCACGGTAACATTGTTATACTTTTCTGCGATGGCCTTCACCTTCCCGCAGAACTCGATCTTCTGCGATGGCCTTTACTTTCCCGCAGAACTCGATCAGCTTCGGAAGTCCGTCCCAGGAATCACCACGCCAGAGCGGCGTGATGCAGAAGATCGGGATCTCGCTTCCATAGATACTGATCAGGGTCTCATAGTACTCCTCGACCGGAGTCATATCCTTCTCGCCATACTGGTTGGTGCCGAGAGCCACGATGATCTTATCCGGGGTGTAGCCGTCCATCTTCATGAGGGACTTCTTATCGTAGATATAGCCGCCGATGCTCCATCTTCATGAGGGACTTCTTATCGTAGATATAGCCGCCGATGCCCTGGTTGATGATGTCGTAATTCAGGATCCGGTTGGCGACACTGACGTAGGTGCAGGACGAACGGAGCGGGCCGTATCCCTGAGTAATAGAGTCGCCCAGCCACAGGACTTTCTCGTTCTTCTTGGCAGGTGTCACTTCCGCATCGATGGTGAAGTTACGGATCAAGACTGTCGCATCTGCCGGCAGGTAAATGACCACAGACTTCTCGCCTTCCGGAAGTTCCCACTCGAAGGTCCCTACGTCCATGATGTCCTTGACCCGTGCGATATTCGTGACAAAGCCATCCACCAGGAGTTCGAAGGAATCCGGAGATCCTTTCCAGATGGTCTTATAGTCGAAAGAAAGCTTCGTCGCAGACGTTGTGAATTCCAGTGTTTTTGCCGTGGTAGCCGTACATCTTTCGTACCACATGAAAAAAGCACCTTTAAAGTACTCGATCTGATCCTTGGTGTACTGGAAGGCCTGGAGATATCTTCTTTAATTCCTCGTTCGTTAAAATCATAGTTTTGTCTCCTTATCCTTCGAAGGCTGATGTATCTATTCTACCATTCTGCAAATCGATATCGCATCTTTGGTTTATCATTCGTAATAGGGACATGCTAAAATGATTTCAGGAATTCAAAAGAAGTGTCACCTGCTTTCATGCCAGTAAAGCCGGATACTTAGTTATATTCTTGGAGGATAGAGAACTATGATTTTTATCTATGCGATCATCGCTTCTGTTATCGGGTTTGCCGGGTCATTGTTTCTCGTATACAGTGACAACATTGTCGACTTTACCGATAAAGTGTTCAATAAGATTTTCGGAAGCTATGATTCGAAGAATAAGAAGAATAATACGGATACAAAAGCACCTGTCGAGGGATCCCTTCTGGCCGGATCTTCTCTTACTAAAGACATGAAGCAGGCGATCGAGCCGCTTCTGCTTTCATGGGGAAACGCAGATAGTTCCTATCTCACGGGAAGGATGGATACCACATTCCGGCAGATGCAGGAGAACAGCATCCGTCTTCTTCAAAGACACGGACTGCGCCGCGTGATCCGGCTGCAGAAAACAAAGATGAAAAATACCGGGAAGCCGGGAAACTTCAAGAACTGGAACGATGGCGGACGTCAATGGCGTGAAGGCGAGGCAGAAGGCTCTTTAAGAGACACCTATGTCGATGCATCCGGGAGAACCGTCAACGACGAACTGATACGAAATGCCCGGATCGCGGTACGGCAGAGCCGGCATATACGGTGTAAAGATCTGGCTGCCGAGAAAGAGAGAAAACGCCAGGGTAAGAAAGGAAATAAGGAATTCTACGAGGAAGTCCGGGAGCAGCGCTGTTATTCCTGCGGCGCGGAGATCACGATCAGTGGTGCGGAGACGACATGTCCATTCTGCGGACGTCCGGTATTCTCGAATTTCTACGACTGGCAGACGCAGGATTTCGTCATCGAGAATGAAGGATTCGGAAAAACACTTTTCATGTTCCTGCCCGTCGTTCCGGTAACGTTCATCGTGACGCTTCTGATCTTCCTTCCGTTTATGGATGTGATTAAAGGTGACGCCGCATTTGCTCTGATGTTACTGGCCGGAGGCGTGATCGTCGGTTTTATCGCGACGCTTATCGTGCTGGTTCTGTTTGAGCATATTTTTAACAAAAGCAGTAAGACTAAGAAGATCACCCGTTTCTCTGAAAACCTCTTCCGAAGCTCGATCCTGGAAGAACTCTGGAAGCGGGCAGATCCGGAGACGACACTGGAAATGTATCTCGGAGAGATCAAGTATAAGTCGGTCGAGAATACCGAAGATCAGAGCTTCATTACGGCAGCGGTCCCGCTACGGACAAGAACGATCGACAGTTCCGGGAAGATATCTACCGTAACAACGAAGAAGAGACTTTCCATGGTGCGGGCACGCTACCCGAATAAGCTGAAGTCTCAAGGGGAGATCCTCGTAAACAAGTCCTGTCCTTCCTGCGGTGTACCGTTTCTTCCTGATGACCATGGTGCATGCTCATACTGTGGCTACAGCCTGCAGGTAGATAATTCCAAGTGGAGAATCGTGGAATAAGAGAAACGGGGCGACATTGATCCTCAGAGCTCCGGCGGGTATTTCTACGTCGGCTACATCCGACCTCTCCGCCAGAAGCTGCTTGATCAGCCAAATCCTCTGCTCATCATGGGTCATCGGCTCACTCCTCTTCCAACGTCTCAGAAAACCGCAGGAGATACCCGTCCGGGTCCTGGATCAGCACCTCTTTCTCCACATAACAGATCCCGTCGCAGCGGTACTTGCTGGTGAATATATCTTTAAATAGAACCACACCTTTTTCTTTTATGCGGGCAACGAATTCCTCCAAGTGGTCGATCTCGATCTGGAAATTGATCCCTCTTCCAAGAGGATACTCCAGTTTCCCGGTCTCCCAATGACCGTTGATCTCGTTGATCATCAGCTGCGCTTCCCCAAGCGAAAGAAAAACAAACTTATCCTCGACCCGTTCGTACTCGATCCTAAAACCCAGCACGTCCGTATAGAATCGTTTGGATTTCTCAATATCGGAAACACTCAGTTCCGGAACCAGTTGATTGAATCGCATACTCTTTTCTCCTTGAAGGGTCCCCTTCTCCTTGAATCATTCCCCTAAAAGATCGGCTAACGTATCAGATGTTTCGACCGGTGTCCAGTGTCCTTCCACGCAGATCTCCGGGTCTATTTTCTTGATCGTATCCGCAAGTTTTCTGCTAAGATCCTTGTCTTTTTCTCCATTGGGAAAAGCACTGCACGTGGCGTCTCCCAGGAAAAGGGTCTTGTCTTCGCACACATACACAAGCGTCGCATCATCAGTGTGCGGGGATTCGGATTCGAGGATCTTTACCGTGCATCCGCCCAGATCCAGCGTCATCTCTCCATGGTAGATCATGTCGGAAGGAACGACGATGACTTCCTTATTCCCGGCATATTCTTTTCGCACACTATCACCGATCGCGAGGAAACACGAAGGCCCGTTCTTCTCGATCTTTTCTTTCCATTCTTTCAGGTAATCATTGGTCCTTGCATTACAGATGGAAAGACCATGTATCGCGTGCATGGCGAAAGTGTGATCCCAGTGCCAGTGCGTGAGGACCGTCAGATCCGGAAGCGGAAGTCCCTGTTTTTCCAGAAGTGCATAGAATTCTTTCATATGCACGTCCGAATGCCCGGCATCGACAGCCAGGCTCCACTTCTCTCCTCTGATATAGCCGAGATTCGGGCGGTCCCGCTCCTCTTCAAAAGGCATATACCAAATATGTTCAGTTAGTTTTTGAAGTTCCATCTTTTCTCCTCTGCTCGTTACCAGTGAACGAACTTTCCGCCGATCACGCCCCGCACTTCGGGATCAGCAAGGATCCCGTATTTCTCCGGACGTCTGTACTTGTCGCCCATGATGTCGTTGCTTCGGTGTCCTCGCAGCTGATCCAGATCGAGTTCCGCGATATACACACCCGGCTCGCCCGGTGCTTCCAGTACGCACATATCTCTCACGCCCGGCTCATCCCGAAGCCACGGCACGCCGTCAAAGAGCGTCGAGTGTCCGTTGCAGTCCGGCTGTCCTTCCGGGTAGTTGCAGGTCGCTACCGCCACCATGTTTTCGTAAGATCTAGCTCGAAGAGTGGAAAGCCGGTTGATCTCCATGGGGCAGGCATTCGGCGCCAGGATCAGTTCCGCACCTTTGAGCATCAGGATCCGGGCGCTCTCCGGAAATTCCCTGTCGAAACAGATCATGGATCCGAACTTTACTTTTCCTCTTCCGAAATCCAGGTCCGCGACGTAGAAATCATCTCCGCCACTTAAGACTTTTTCATCGGCAAAAGCACATGGATGTACCTTTGAATAGTGAAGGATCTCTTTCCCTGTCCGATCAAAGAAGATCACGGAATTAAGCGGCTTCGGCTCGTGTTCTTCTAAGAAAGTGATGCCGATCGCCATCTGAAACTCAGAGGCAAGATCCCGGAACGTATTGACGAACTCACTGTCTTTTTCAATAGCGAGTTTGCGTATTTCGGCTTCATCCTGTGGAAGCGCATATCCGTCGCTCCACATCTCCGGGAAAAGCGCCACATCCGCGCCCTTTTCTTTGGCTTCCTCACAGGCCCTTTTCCCGATCAGAAGATTCTCATCAAGATCCTTACCGGGAAGGATCTGAAGTAATGCTATTTTCAGGTTCATTTTATCTCTCACTCTACTCTTTTTCAGAAGGAACAGATCCGTCATCGAAGCCATGTCAGGATATCCGGATCCTTTCCGTTTTCTCGTATATATGCTATCACGTTTTCCTTCGTTCGGATCTTATCCATAAGGTCCTTCGGGAGGGCAGCAAGAAACTCCGAAATAGAAACTTGCGAATTCTTCCGAAGTTCTTTGAGAAGAAGTGTATCTTTCTTTTTTCTCTCGGCTTCCGACTTCGGATATCCCTGCCCGAAAGGCTCGGAAAAGAGTTTCTCGATCGTCTTTTCAAGATTCTCTTTTCCCTGCCATGTATATTCCTCACCCAGAGGAACCGACACGGCATTTCCGTCGTTGATCTGCGCGAAAAGATATGCATCCATCGGTGTCGGAACATACCCGCAGAGCACTCCCGGCACGTTATTACAAGCCAGCATCATGCCCTGCCCGGAAGAGCATCCTGTCACCACAAGATCCAAAGATCCTGACGCCAGAAGAAGCCCCGCCAGAATGGAGATTTCGATGTAACTGTACTTCTCTTTTTCCTCCGGTGTGCAGCCGAAATTCAGAACCGTCGCATTCTTCGCATACTTCTTTACGGTCTCGAATAAAAGGGAGTTCTTTTCGCTCTGGGAACTGGCCTGGATCACGCCGATCCGCATCGGGACTCCGCGTTTCTGATCGCCTATCCGTAGTACTTCAAACTGTTCTGTATGCTCTTTCACGCCGCGTCACACTTCTTTCTGCATATAGCCACAGGTAAATGGGAAGAAATCGAATTTCTTCGTGCCGATATGCACGGCGCCGAAGCTCTCATACCACTTGCGCAAGACGGTATTTTCTTCCACGATGGAGATATTTACGATCGTACATCCGACGCTATGCGCATAGGAAAAAGCATGCTCCAGAAGAAGTCTTCCGATCCCCTGATGGCGGCACTCCGGAAGGACAGCCAGGTTATTCAGTTCGCACTCCAGATTCTCCTGCATCGCCAGAGAATAATATCCGCAGATATTTCCCTTCTCATCCACATAGACGAACATCGGCCGGCCCTCTTCCAGCTGCGAATAGAGCCTGTCTTCAGAGATCGCAAAAGCTGTGAAACGAGGTGCATTTTCCGTGGTAAAACCAAGCTCCTCCGCCACTGTCAGAAAACTCTTTCGGATCACATCCACACACTGCGGGATCTCTTCCCGCTTCATTTCACGAATCATTTCGCAACTCTCCTTTCCATCAGGATCTTTCTACAAACGACCAGGCTATCGTCATTTTTCAAGAACACCAGCTGTCGTATTTTTTCTTTAAGAAAAGTATAGCATCTTCCAAAGAAATTGGCTTTATCCTTTCAGTATAGGAGTTGCGGCGTGTGGCTCGCCACTTTTCCCATAAGGAATGCTCTTCACATCGCATTTTGGTATAATCAGAATGGAATTGGGGGGAGGTGCAACTATTGGCAACGGTATGCAAAAACTGCGCATCACATATCATATTTGACCCGAAGACGCAAAAGGTCGTCTGCCATACATGCGGGAGTTCCTGGGATCCCCAGACTGTAGATGTGCACGAAGAGTTTCCGGACCTTCAGGATTTTAATGAGGAAAATGAAGATGCTGATGAGATCTACAAGCACTTCATGGCCTGTAAAGTTTACACCTGCCAGTCTTGCGGCGGTGAGATCTTTGTCCACGGATCCGAAGCCTCCACCAATTGTATCTACTGCGGAAATTCGAGTGTGATCTTCAGCCGTATTTCCAAGGAAAAAGCACCTGACTTCGTCCTCCCTTTCCAGACAACACCGGCAGATGCGGTGGCCTCGATCCGGAAGGCATTTAAGCGGCACGCCTTCATTCCGAAAGAAATCAGGAAAATCAATCCGGATATGGTCAGAGGTATCTATATCCCCTATAAGATCGTAAATGGCCGGCATTTCGAGGCCGTGAATGTTTGTAGTCATATCAGACGTGGAGATAGAACAGAAACGATCCATACCAAAAGATCGGGCTTCATGCAGCTACGAAATCTTCCGGTAGATGCATCGGTAATTCTGTCCGATGAGAGTTCCCAGCAGTTAGAGCCCTACGATCTTAACGATATGAAACCTTTTAACGAGAGTTACCTTCTCGGTTTTTATTCCAATGCTGCCGATGCTTCTGACGAGATGATCCAGCAGGCAGCAAATGTCCGTGGCATCAATGCATTTCATAGCCAGGTGATAAAAACCGTTCGAGGATTTGATGCGCGTGTAACACGCGGTGAATACGAAACATATATAAATAAACATGCGATTATGTATGCCTTGTTCCCGGTATGGTTTGCCACCTTCTGGTACGAAGGACAGCATCACACCATCCTGATCAATGCCCAGACCGGCAAGGTCGTCGGAGGACTGCCGTGGGATAAAAAAGCAGTAGATAGATTAACAATAGCACTCTCTATCCTTTTCACGATCTTTTGCGGCGTTGTCTTGTTTGGTTTCTACAAAGTGATGGGAAAACCGGCCAATTTCAAAGAAGGGTTCGCTACCCTTTTTATGCCGGTCTTATCTGCTGTCTGTGGAATTGGAATATGGGTCATGGGTAAGAACAAAATGAAAAAGGTCATGAAGTACATCCATCTGACACAGGATTCTTCACTTTTCAAATTCGTGAAGAAAAGACAGGGGTGAACACTATGGGATTACTATTCATTTGTTGTTTGACTTCGATACCATTAGGAGTGGGCTTAGCAAAACTGCTCATGGCTACACTTCTTGAGAAGTCTAATATTGTAGGAAACAGCCTTACTGATACAAAAGAAATCAGTTCTCCGATCACTTTGATCGATAGAAGTGACGATGAGCCGCTCCTTGACTGGGAAAGTCAGTTGACTTACGCTCTTGAGAAAATGAAGTCGACTCCTGAATATCAGGATTCAATAAAGAACAAACTGGATGTGGATATTGATTATTGCGCGCAGGGTATCACCATGAGAAACGGATTTGCGGTAATGACCGGCCAGATTATTTCTCCGCTCAAAGATATTAAGATCGAACCGGTAGCTGACCCCGCCCGGGATCAAGCAGGATCCGTTCCGCCGCCCCCGGCAGCCCCCAAGCGCTCCTGGAAAGAAGCCGTCGATGACTCTTTCATGGATATGGATGAAAAAGACAGTTGATCGAAACCTCCATTTATTTAGGTGTATATGTCTTATTCGCAAATTGGAAATATACGGACAAAACCACAAATACAGCAACACCGATATAAATAGCATAAAGGCCGAACATCTTTACCCGATCCCGAATATCCCACTTCCGGAAATTCAAACAGATCAGGCAGGCGAAAACCCCTGCTAAGACCAAAGCAATATCCGTCACAATGAGGATCGTCCGGATGGGGCCTTTTTCAAGAGTTCTCCTCTCCGATGCTTCCCCTATTCTTACGTGGGTCACCTCTTCTGTATCTAATACGGAAACGGGTTCACCCAGACCCCAATCTTCATAGTGGGTCCCGCCAGTTACTCTATACTCAGAATAAGGATAGCCAGCATCAACCACTTTGGCGGTTTTCATGTAGTATCCGAATCCGATATCCACACAAACGATCGCCAGCAAAGTAAGAATTATGCTTATGATAATGATCTTCTTTCGATCCGTCATATGCTCACCATCCCTTTGATCGTCCAGTGGTTTCGAGATGCGGTCCGGCACCACCAGGTTTCCGCCGCGCGTTTATCTTAAGTTAATTATACCGCATCCTGCCAACGTTCCTGTTCATGACTTTTCTTCCGTAGTGGACATAGGCGAAGTCCTTTACTTTGCTCCAGGTCTGCTTGTGAACCGTGAAGAAAGTATCCGGATCGTCAAAGACACCATAGTCTTTTACCATCGATGCATTCTGTACAAAAAGATCCTGTCCACGCCATGACAGATCCAGTTCTGTTAAGTCAGGAACCGAAATAGCATATTTCTGAAAAGGCCCCTTCTTCGGGTTCTCCTTCTTCTTCACGCCCTGCACATAGGCATCGTCTGTGATCACGCCCTCCAGTGCGATCCATTTCCCGTCATAGAAAACTTCCACCCAGGTATGGGCGATCGTCTTTGGCGCCAGGATCGAGATAATGCCCGAGGTCGCCCCTTTCTGAAAGCACTTGCTGACTTCCGATCCGTGAAGGCGGCAGGGGATCCCACATCCGCGAAAGAGTGCCATGAGAAGTGTCGCCTTCGTGTTGCACTGGCCATATCCATCCATCCGCGAGTACTTCTTCTGCGGTAAGCGTGTCGGAGCGGTTATATCCGAAAAGGATCTCATTTCGGACATAGTCATAGATCGCGCCGATCCGGCTGAATGTGTCAAGGGTTTCCCATCCGCGCGAACGAATCAGATCCTTGATCGGTGCGGCATCATAGTTTACCATCGGGGTCTTCTTAAGATATTTATTTTCCATACTGTGCCTCTTTTCTTTTGCTTTTCTGGCATCAGTATAGAAAATCGGGGATTAATAAACTTTCAGAAATTCGCTTTTCTGGCATCAGTATAGAAAATCGGGGATTAATAAACTTTCAGAAATTCGCTATCTTTTATGGTGCTTCTCGCCGGAAGTCCCATGAGTCTTTTTACCGTGGAGGCAAAATGCGAGGGCGAGTCAAAGCCCGCATCCATCGCGGCATCGGTGATCTTCCTGCCGCTTAAGATATCCTGGAAAACTCTTTCCAGCTGGTGCAGGAGCAGATAATCTTTCAACGTAATGCCCACCTGCTCAGAGAAAAGATGCGACAGGCGGGACGAAGACAGGTGCAGTTCTTCTGCGAAGTGATCGACAGAGTGATCCGTGCAGCTGCAGTTTTCCAGCATGGAAAGGAATGCCGTGATCCGCTCATCCAGTTTCTTTTCAGAAGATCCGGCACCGATCACTTCATAGAGTTTTTGCATCAGCTTCGTGTACGATTCTTTGGAAAAAGCACTTGTCAGAGATCGCGCAAGTGCGATCAGTTCATCCGCCTTTGTATCTTCCAGTGCGAAATACTCTTTCCCAGCAAGCAGCGCGCTCAATTTCCGTCCCATATCCGAGGCAGGTTCGATCACGCAGGTAAAGAGAAGCCCGTCAGAGAACTTCACGGCATGCTTCACATTCACATTCACGAACAGACAGCGGTCATGAATCTTTTCCTTTCCCACTTTCATCTCCGGGACGCCACGAAGAAACAGGAAAAACTGAATCATGCCGTGGCTGTGCGTCGCGGCTTCCAGATGATCCGTCAGTGATGCGATCTTATCGATATCCCAGTAGATCCGGTTCATGCTTTTCCTTTCTATTCATTGGCAAACAGCTGGTGCAGATAAGAGACTAGAAAAGGTCCAGCGAGCTGTCCAGATAGATCTCTTCTCTTACCTTCAGCTGGTATTCCGGCTTCGTCATATAGTATAGCAGGAACTCCAGGACTACGGCGCTTCCCAGGCTTCTTCCCTCGATCTTAAAGTGGGAAAAGCCGGATGGTAGATAGGTATTCTGAATGTCATCGATCCCGATAAA
>ONFC01000047.1 GCA_900317035.1 uncultured Eubacteriales bacterium | reverse complement strand
CACACCTGTTCCCATCCCGAACACAGAAGTTAAGCTCGTCGGTGTCCAAGATACTTGGCTGGAGACGGCCCGGGAAAATAGAACGCTGCCGGATTATATGGAGCTCATTACCGAAAGGTAGTGAGCTTCTTTTTTTCTCTAAAAATGAAACAAAATTGTAATATTGGGGTTGAAAATCGGATAAGAATGGTATAATTGTAATAACTGTTGTATATAAGGGCTATCGGATACACTACATCTTGTGTCTGAAAGGAATGGAGAGTTGCTATGTGTGCAAAGAAGATTTTAGTCGTAGATGATGAGCAGCCACTGGTTGAGTTATTAACTGCGAATCTCGAAAGAGAAGGCTACGAAGTAATATCTGCAGGTGACGGACTTACTGCGATCGAACTTGCTGAACACCAGAAACCGGATCTTATCCTTCTGGACTGGATGCTCCCGAAGCTGGATGGGTTTGAAGTATGTAAGCGCCTTCGTCCGAAGACGACGGCTCCGATCATCATGGTCACGGCAAAAGGTGAAGAGATCGATAAGATCCTTGGCCTGGAGATCGGTGCGGATGACTATATCACGAAGCCGTTCAGCCCGCGTGAAGTGCTTGCCCGCGTGAAAGCCCAGTTACGCCGTGATACCTATGTAAACAAAGAAACTTCCGGAACAGAGAATATCATCAAGATCGGTGAACTGGAGATCGATAAGAGCGCGTATCAGATCCGCCGTGCCGGTGTCGACGTCGCACTTACATTCCGCGAATTCCAGCTGGTGCTTTTCCTGG
This sequence comes from uncultured Eubacteriales bacterium, assembly GCA_900317035.1. Lineage (GTDB taxonomy): Bacteria > Bacillota > Clostridia > Saccharofermentanales > Saccharofermentanaceae > Scatonaster. The sequence continues at coordinate 14,465 of ONFC01000047.1, read as the reverse complement.
CGGAAAATGCAGGTCAGGTATTCTCCCGTGAAGCTCTGCTTCAGCATGTGTGGGGATACGAGTATTTCGGAGATGTGCGTACTGTCGATGTAACCGTCCGCCGTACCCGTGAGAAGCTCGAGCCTGATCAGAACAATTACCGATACATCCTGACGAAACGCGGTGTCGGATACTATTTTGATAAAGCCCAGTAAGCACCGGGGATCTGTCGTGCAGAGGATTTGACAGTTGGAACAGGTTATTAGACGATTATCAATATGGGACCGGGTTTTCGAACCCGTTCCCATGCTTTTTGTAGGACTTGTGCTCGGTGCCGTGATCGCAGGTCTGCTTGTCTATAACATTTTCTGGCTGTCTTTCTATAAGAAAAAAAGAAACCTGATGTTTCTGAATGCCGCCAATGGTGTCAGTAACTCGGTCATGAACATCGTGCAGATGGGTGTGGTCGCTTTTACTGAAAAAGGAACACTTCTTTTTAACAATAAGACCTGTCTGAAAAAACTCCGCGTGGAGGCACTCCCGCAATCCTTTACCGAATTTGTCGAGACATTCGTGACGGACAAGAATATTCTGATGGAGCTCCGTTTGTATGAGTCGGATCTGCCGGAGCAGAGACCGCCGGAATCGGACGATGAACTTCCCGAGAGCGAGAAACTCGAATCCGTAACGACAAGAGTTGAGATTAAGAACAGGATCATCCAGTTCCATTTCAGTAAGCCATTCTTCCCGCAGTCCACACTTCGCGGATGGGTCGTCGTGCTTGAAGATGTCACGAGAGCCGCCCGGCAGGAACAGCAGAGAAGACTCTTCGTATCGACGGTCTCCCACGAACTGAAAACGCCGCTCGCTTCGATCACGGGATACTCGGAATCCCTGATCGACTGGGGACTTCGGGAGAAGAGCCCGGACCAGATCTTCAATGATGTCATGAAGATCAACGAGGAAAGCCACCGTATCACGGAGATCATCTCCAACCTGACCTATCTTTCCCAGATCGAGAATAATAAAGATAAGATCGACATGACCGTATACCGCATCGATAAAACGGTAGAAGGCGTATGCCGCAAGTATTTCGAGGATGCGGAAAAGAAAAATATCCGGCTTTATTATGAGAGCTTAACGAGAGCTATGCCTCCTGTATTCGGAAGCAGAAGCATGATGGAACAGATGGTGGGAAACCTCATCAACAATGCGCTGAAGTATTCTGCTGAGTACACAAATATCTGGGTGTTTATTCAGGCGCATGAAAATACGGTAACGATCAAGGTGCAGGATCAGGGAAAAGGAATTCCAAAGCCGGCGGCGGAAAAAGTCTTCCAGGCATTCTTCCGTGTCGATGAGACCGGTGCAAGATCCGCCGGCGGGTCCGGACTGGGCCTGGCAATCGTGAAGATGATGGCAGAAGTGCAGGAAGGCGAAGTCAGCCTGGTTACCCGCTGTCCGGAAGACGATGACAGCCAGAGATCAGAGGTCGGCTCCGACTTCTATATCACTGTTCCGACAGCTGCGGCCACCTTCAGGGAAACACTCGAAAGCATAAAGGATGATGCTGACCGCGAAGAAGTGCTTTTCCGGAAGGCGAAGCAATATATGGAAAAGATCAATAACGATGACTATGACCTCGGATTTGATCTGAAAAAGACCAGCAAGGAAGAAGAGGAGCTTCTGATATCTCATCTCATTTTTATAGATGAATGTGATATGATAGATGAGGGTCCGGCCCGCTATGCATCTGAACCGGTGGATGAACCGATGGAAGAGACAGTCCTGCCTGAAGCTGAACCGGTCATGGAGACCGTGGCGGAAGCGCCTGTTATGGAACAGCCGGTCATCCGGCCGGTGATCAAGCCGGTGATCCGGCCTATGCCGGTAGTACCGGAACCTGAGCCGGTGCATGAAGAGGTTCAGGCAGAGGTAGTAGACTTAAGAAAAACGCAAGAGGAACCCGGCGGATGGGTGCCTCTGACCAGCCGCGGAGCCACTGTGCTTACTCCGGATCCGCCGGCACTGAAGCATCCGATCTATACGAAAGAATCGATCGGATCACAAAATGCTGAGAAACGCAGACAGGCACGTAAGAGCGCAGCAAAGAAGAATACTTCCGGGAAAGAGGAGAGTAGAGTCACTCCGGATGTCCCGACAGGTCCTGCGCAGACGCCTGCTTCATATACTCCGGCGCAACCTGCCACACGGAGCCTTCTTCGTCAGATGACGGATCCGGTTCCGGGAAAAAACACAGAACCGGCCCAAGGAGCGCCAGACAAACAGGATTAAGAGGGGATGAAAGAAGATGACTAGTTATCGGATCGTTGGGGGAAAGAAACTGCACGGTGATGTAAATATCAGCGGCAGTAAGAATGCCGTACTGGGAATACTTGCCGCTGCCATGATGCTGGACGGCCCGTGCAAGATCGAGAATGTACCGGACATTAATGATGTTCATGCGATGCTGGAGATCTGCGAGACCATCGGTGCGCAGATCACACCTTGCGGGGATGGTGTCTATGAGATCGATCCGACCAATATCAATACATTTGAAGCGACCCATCCGAAGGTCAAGAACATCCGTGCATCATATTATCTTCTCGGTGCGCTGCTGACGCGCTTTAAGAAGGCAACGATGTTCATGCCGGGAGGATGCAATTTCGGCACGCGTCCTATTGACCTGCATCTGAAGGGATTCAGAAAAATGGGCGCACAGGGCACGAGAGCGACAGATATCCGCGATGGTATTATCCGTATCGTGGCAAATGAACTGAATGGTGCACATATCTTCCTCGACGTAGTCAGCGTCGGTGCGACGATCAATCTGATGCTTGCCGCTACGAAGGCAAACGGACTTACAGTCATCGAGAATGCAGCGAAAGAACCGCATATCGTTGACGTAGCGAACTTCCTGAACGCTATGGGAGCGAATATCAAAGGTGCCGGTACGGATACGATCCGTATTCAGGGCGTTCCGGTACTTCCGGGCGGATATTCCTATTCCGTCATTCCGGATCAGATCGAAGCAGGAACCTATATGATCGCTGCTGCAGTAACAAGAGGCGATGTAACGATCCATAACCTTATTCCGAAGCATATGGAACCGCTGACGGTGAAGATGCTTGAGATGGGATTTGATATCGAGCAGGGAGATGACTGGATCCGAGTTTCCATCGATGATGACACGGAACTGGAGCCGACGAACTTTAAGACGCGTCCGTATCCGGGATTCCCGACGGACCTTCAGCCGCAGGCAACAGTCCTGCTGTGCCAGGCGCACGGCATGAGCCAGATGCATGAAAACGTCTGGGATAACCGTTTCCAGTATGTTCCGGAACTGCAGTCGATGGGTGCATCGATCTCTGTTATGGAGCGTATCGCACTTGTTCACGGACCGGTACAGTTCAGCGGTGCGAGAGTTTCCGCGCTGGACCTTCGTGCCGGTGCGGCAATGGTGCTTGCCGGGCTTGCTGCAGAGGGAACGACGACGATCGCTTTTGCCAACCGTATTGAGCGCGGATATGAAAAGATCGTGGAAAAACTCCGCGGTATCGGCGCCGAGATCGAACATATCGATGAAGATGAAGAGCATATTCTTCCGGTGGATGACGAGTAAGTATGACTTCTGAAAAATCTTCCCGCCCGATCACGATCACACCTCTTTTTTCCGGAAGCTCCGGAAATGCCATACTGGTTTCCACGGATGACACCAGGATCCTGGTTGATGCCGGGATGAACTGTAAAAAGATCGTGGAAGCACTGAATATGGTGCGTATCAATCCTTTTGACCTGGATGCGATACTCATCACGCACGATCACTCCGACCATATTTCCGGTCTGGATGTATTTACCAGAAAATTTTCTATTCCGATCTATGCGACCAGAGATACATGGTCCGGTATCCATCGTGCGGAGAAAAAACCGCACCTTCCGAGCCTGGATTATGAGATCATTCCGGAGAAAAGCTTCTCGATCGGAAACTTCGATATTACTGCATTTGATACCCCGCATGACACGACAGGTTCTTGCGGATACTGCTTCTCGACCGTTTCCAACAGAGCCGCGATCGCGACAGATATCGGGTATATGACGCCGCTGATCTTCGATCACCTGAAAGGGTGTGACGGGATCCTGCTGGAAGCAAACTATGACAAGGATATGCTCTGGAACGGGGAGTATCCTTATTATCTGAAAAAACGCATCGACGGAAATAACGGCCATCTTTGTAACGATGACTGTGCGAGTACGATCGCTGCGCTCTGTAAAGCCGGCACGAAGCACTTTATCCTCGGGCACTTAAGCAAAGAGAACAATCTTCCGCAGGTTGCGGAAAGAACCGTCATCCGTGCGCTCGAAGCAGAGGATCTTGTCCGGGACAGAGACTTTACGCTCCGGATCGCAAACCGGTATGTCCCTACGGAACCGCTGATGTTAGGCGGCAGTCTTTAATCTTCTTTAGAGAGGAGATCACATGAAGCTTCAGATCGTCTGTGCAGGAAAGATTAAGGAAAAGTGGCTCAATGACGGTATCAGCGAGTATATCAAGCGGCTGTCCCGATATACTGCAGTAGAGATCGTCGAGGTGCCGGATGCACCGGATTCGATCCCTGCGGAGCAGGCTCTCGATCAGGAAGGAAAGAGGATCCTTTCCCGCATCAAGGAAGGGGCATATGTGATCGTTTTAGATCTCCATGGAAAAGAACTCACCTCGGAGGAGTGGTCTAAGCATGTGATCGCCGGATATGAGAAGGGCGGTGCGGAGCTGGTCCTGGTTATCGGAGGTTCAAACGGACTCTCCCCTGAGATCGTATCCCGGGCCAACGAAAGGCTATGTTTATCCCCCATGACATTTACCCACCAGATGACCAGACTGATCATTCTGGAACAGGTGTATCGTGCATTTAAGATCCATTTCGGAGAAAAATACCACAAATAAGGAAAAAGGGAAAAAGATAAACCGCAAAAATAAAAGAGAAATTTGAGAAAAGTGCTTTTCACATAGAAAACGTTATTATACAATATTAGGTAGTGAAATTGGGGAGTGTCGGCGTATGAGAGACTCAGTGAAAATTATTATTGCTTGTATTGTTTGCCTCGGTGTCGTTGGCGCCGCAGGTATCTACGTTTTCTTTTCCCGCAATAAGCAGGATAATTCGCAGAAAAAGATGGAGTTCCGTCCGAACGGAGATATCGTTGAATACCGTTATGAAGGTGAAGACGATAATGCCTGGCAGGAGTTCGCTTCTTTAGATGCGGTCGATCCGGGCCAGAATCTCGGCGATGTTAGATGGTTCGAAGAAGACGGCTGGATCAAGTACGAAACCAAAGACGGTGAAGTAGTCAACTTCCTGAAGGCGGACGTCATTGCAGGTCAGCAGGGCCAGGCCGGTGCCGCAGGTGCTCCTGGTGCTCAGGGTCTGCAGGGTCCGAAGGGTGATCCGGGTGCGAACGGCCGTGAGATCGAACTTCGTTCCTCCGGTGGATATCTCCAGTGGCATTATACTTCCGGCCGTGACCAGGACTGGAAGTCTCTTGTAGCTCTTTCCGCTATTTCCGGTATGGACGGTCAGGACGGCCGCGATGTTGAATTTGGTAATAATGGTGCGACGATCTCCTGGAGATACAGAGGAGAATCGGATGCATCCTGGCGTCCGATCATGGCAGTAGCCTCTCTTAAAGGTGAAGCAGGCCCGACACGTATTCCGGGTGAAAAGGGTGCGACCGGTGAACCCGGTCCGACAGGTCCTCAGGGTCCTTCCGGTGAACCCGGTCCGTCCGGTGAGCCAGGCCCGTCCGGTGAGCCCGGTATTTCCGGTGTACCAGGTACACCAGGTACGAACGGTAGGGAAGTGAAAATCCAGGCGACCGATACAGAGATCCAGTGGCAGTACGTTGGAGATGCTAGCTGGAACAAGCTGGTTGCTCTGAAGGATATTACCGGTAATGTTTCCGCGGATATGGAACTGAGACTGGTCAAGGATGTTGTCGTACAGGCAGCGGATCCGGATGCCGGAACTCCTGAGGTGAAGGAAGATCAGATCCAGTACAGACCGAAGGGAAGTACGGATGACAGTGCATGGCAGAAACTCTGCACCGCACCGGACCTCAATCTTACGGTCACAGTAACTCCTGTTGCGAAGCAGTCCTGGACAGCGACAGACGCCGCTCCTTCCTGCACACTCGAATCCGGCAAACAGTATTCTGTAACGATTACGATCACAGGTGAAAATGATACGGCAGCTCCTGTTACGGCCACAGCATCCTGCGCGGGTGCAACAGTCAAGGGCACATGGGCTGCAGCGACAACGACAGAAGCGGATGATGGAAACGGCGGAGTGGTAACTACGACCACGAATTTCGCAGCAACATATTCCGGCACATTCGTAGTGACCGGTGACGGATCGGCTCCGACATTCACCGCACCGACCGGACTTGTGTCCAGCTCTGTGACGATCATTATTACAGAACTTTAATCTCAAGATAGAAGAGGAGATCCTTATGGAACGCCGTGATAAGACCAACTACTACCTGGATCTTGCCGAGGTAGTGGCGAAGCGCAGTACGTGCCTGAGAAGACACTACGGTGCGGTCATCGTAAAGAATGATGAAGTTATCTCCACAGGTTATGTAGGTGCTCCGAGAGGACGCGTGAACTGCACAGATAGAGGAACCTGCGTCCGTGAGGCACTTCAGATCCCGCGTGGAGAGAGATATGAACTCTGCAGAAGTGTACATGCGGAACAGAATGCGATCATCTCCGCCAGCCGCGATAAGATGATCGGCGGTACGATGTATCTGGCAGGCTATGATGCGAAGACAGGAGATTATATCGCAAAATCCAATTCCTGCTCCCTCTGCAAGAAGATGATCATCAATGCAGGCATTGAGAAAGTCATCGTCCGCGACAGCAAGGATGAGTACAGAGAAGTTCTGGTGCAGGACTGGATCGATAACGATGAGTCCCTCGAAGGAAAGCGCGGCTACTGATTTAAAACATAATAAATATCAAGGCGCTGTCCCCGGCCTTAGGCCTGTGGAAGCGCCTTTTTTATGTGTTTAAAATCTCACGGGTTCAGAGTTGTTTTTCGATGACGGTGTTGCCGTCGAGATCTTTGAAGACTGCTTTTTCTTCTGTGAGGATCATATATCCCCGATGGGTGTCCTGCTTCGGATAGGTGGGCGATCCCGGATTAAGGTAGAGGATGCCGCCGGGAAGCTCTTCACAGGCGACGACGTGAGTGTGGCCGGTCAGAAGGATATCGCCTTCCTGAAGCGGCGGAAGGTGGGACGGATTCCAGACGTGGCCATGTGTCAGATATACGAGGCGCTTACCGAGGGAAAGCACGGCATAGTCCGCCAGGATCGGGAACTCAAGCACCATCTGATCGACATCGGAATCACAGTTGCCGCGGACACATAAGATATCGTTCTTGCGCTCGTTAAGAAGTGCGATGACACCTTTCGGATCGTAAGTGGCGCCGAGGGGATTTCTCGGACCGAAGTAGAGAAGATCGCCGAGAAGCACCAGGCGGTCCGCCTGCTCGCGGTCGTAGGCGTCAAGGATCTTCTTACAGTACTCGGGATAACCGTGGATGTCAGATGCGATAAAGTATTTCATTAGTAAACAGAATTCCTTTCAATCAGTTTGTCCGCTACCGAATGTATGCCGCACAGCGGGAGCAGAATTCGTCTCTCAGGCCCCGTGTCCCCACTTAAATACCAGATTGATCAGGATCAGCTGGACGATCGCAAAGAACGGAACGAGCAGGAAGAACTTCGGTTTTCTGGTCTTGTGATGGAAAAGCACCATGCCGAGGATACCGCCAAGTGCTCCGAAACAGGCGGAAAAACCGAGTAGATCACGCTCAGGGATGCGGAAAGCATTCTTCTCAGCCTTTTTCTTATCCGAGTGAAACATGGCCAGAGTGAGCAGGTTCATCAGAACGAAAAGGACCAGAAAAATCACATTGTGATCATATATGAATCGAAAAATAAACTTCATACTCCGCCTCCCATGACCATTATACCGCGAATATAGGCAGTATGCCTTGACAAATATAGCCCCCTGCCATAAAATACACACATGGTGTTTTACCACTTTAACATGATAAAGCGATAAAGCATCCGCTGTAATGAACTTGAAATGGGAGTTTTCCTGTTTCGCGGTATATTAATTATATATGAAAAGATATAGGAGGACTACCTCATGGGTAATTATAGATTCCACACTCCGGACGGCGTGATCGACATCCTGCCGCAGGATGCAAGTGTGAAGAGAAAAATAGAGAGCGACCTGCGGGAGCTTTTCTCGGGGTATGGCTACAGCGAAGTCGAGACACCGGGCATCGAGTATTACGATGTGTATTCCAGTGAGAACTTCGTCGCGACAGAGGATCTCTATAAGATGACGGACATGGACGGAAGGATCATCTCCCTACGTTATGACGGCACGATCCCGGTAGCAAGGCTCGCGGCTACGCTCATGAAGGATGAGAAGCCGCCGCTCCGTCTGTCCTATATCGGTAATATGTACCGCTTCAAGAAGACCGGCGGCGGAAAGCTCCGCGAATTCTCCCAGGCGGGCGTGGAGCTCCTGGGTATCCAGAATTCCGAGGCGGATGCGGAAGTGATCGCACTCGGTATCCAGTCGGTACTTCAGACAGGTATTACGGATCTTCAGGTATCGATCGGCCAGGTCGAGTTCTTCAAGGGACTAGCCGATGAGTGGGGACTCTCCGCAGAGGATGCCTCGGAGCTCTCTACCGCGATCGATCAGAAAGATATCGTCCGTATCGAGAAGACGGCAGAGAGACTGGGACTGTCCGAGGATGCAAAAGAGATCCTCGACATGATCTCCGGCAAATTCGGCACCTATGACGTGCTCGATGCTTTTGAAGCGAAAGTAAAGAATGCGACATCTCTTGCGGCACTGAAGAATCTCCGCGAGATCCTCGATGTTCTGTCCGACTATGAACTCCTGCAGTATGTCAGCATCGACCTCGGCATGCTCCGGAGCCTCGACTACTATACAGGCGTGATCTTCAAGGGATTCACCTATGAGGTCGGTTTCCCGATCCTCGGCGGCGGACGCTATGATAAGGTGATCTCCACCTTCGGCCGCGATATGTCCGCGGTAGGCTTCTCGCTCGGCATCAACCTGATCCTGATCGCGCTGCGCCGTCAGGACAAGCTCCCGGAATTCGTGGAAGTCGATGCGATCGTCGGATATGCAGACGGCGAAGGAATGAGAAAGGCTGCTTTTGCCACGGCAAAAGAACTCCGCGCGATGGGCAATAAGGTCGTGGTCGATACAGAGCATCGAAGCGAAGAAGAGCTCGATGCCTATGCTGAAGAGCACGGGATCGACCAGGTCGTATTTATCGAAGAAGAGGAAGATTCTGAGGAGGATGAAAATACATGATCACGATCGCATTATCTAAGGGCCGTCTGGCGGAAAAAGCACTGGACCTTCTCGAGGCTGCGGGATATGACGTCTCTGCGGGCAGAGAGGAATCCAGAAAACTGATACTGGAAGATGAGAAGACAGGTCTTCGTTTCATCATGGCAAAGCCGTCGGATGTACCGACCTATGTAGAATATGGTGCCGCAGATATCGGTGTCGTAGGAAAAGATACACTTCTTGAGGAAGGCAGGAATCTCTATGAGGTCATCGATCTCGGATTCGGCGCCTGCCGTATGTGTGTCTGCGGTCCTGTTTCCCTGAAGGGCAAGCTCGACCAGATCCCGAATAAGCGCGTCGCTTCGAAATATCCGAATATCACGCGTGCGTACTTCGAGGGTACGAAGAAAGAGAGTGTCGAGATCATCAAGCTGAACGGCTCCGTCGAGCTCGCTCCGCTGATCGGCCTGTCGGAAGTCATCGTCGATATCGTGGAGTCCGGACGCACACTGAAGGAAAACGGCCTCGATGTGCTGGAAGTCGTCGCTGATATCAGTGCACGTGTGGTCGTAAACCGCGTGTCCATGAAGATGAAGGAAGCTGAGATCCTGCCGATGATCGATGCACTGAGAAAACAGGTAGCGATCAGAAATGCGCAGAAAGCGGCGGAAGGAAAGTAAGAAACTGCTCCGAAGAAACATAAAGCAGAAATAAAAAGTGCTTTTGGAAAGGGAAAATATATGAAGTGCAAGAAAATGAGAGCCCCGCAGGGCGAACTGAAAAAGATATGTGAAGAACTCGGCATGCGTGGCAAGATGGAGCTCGGCCCGATCATCGACGTCGTCAACGATGTCCTCGACGACATCAAGAAGAACGGCGATGCGGCAGTCTTCAAATACACGAAGAAATTCGATAAGGCAGACATCGACGCAGGAAATGTCAGAGTCACCGATCAGGAGATCGCCGATGCGATCGCATCTCTCGATCCGAACCTGGTAGAAGTCATTAAGAAGGCGGCAGCGAATATCCTGGCCTTCCACGAGAGACAGGTCGAGACCGGCTTTAAGATGGATGTGGCAAAGGGATCCGAGATTGGCATGCGCGTGCGTCCAATCAGTGTAGCCGGTATCTATGTACCGGGCGGCACGGCTCCGCTTCCGTCCACTGTTCTCATGAATGTTATTCCGGCAAGAGCCGCCGGATGCCCACGTATCGTTCTGTGCACCCCACCGCGCGCGGACGGATCGATCGCTCCGGTCATCCTGGCAGCGGCCAGCATCGCAGGTGCGACAGAGATCTATAAGGTCGGCGGTTCCCAGGCGATCGGCGCGATGGCCTACGGTACCGAGTCGATCCCGCGCGTAGATAAGATCTGCGGCCCGGGCAATATCTATGTCAATACCGCGAAGCGCTTAGTCTTCGGTCAGGTCGATATCGACATGTTCGCAGGCCCGAGTGAGATACTGATCATCGCCGATGATTCCGCGGTACCGGAATTCGTCGCGGCGGACTTCCTTTCCCAGGCCGAGCACGACAAACTCGCTTCCGCGATCCTTCTTACCACGAGCGAGAAACTGGCGGATGCCGTCTATGAAGCAGTGGACCGCCGCTCGGAAAAGAGTCTCCGAAAAGAGATACTGTCCCAATCTTTGGACACTTACTGTGCGATACTGGTAGTGGATGACATGGAAGCGGCTCTCGCATTTAGCGAGGAGCTGGCGCCGGAGCACCTGGAACTCTGTGTGGAGGATCCGGATAACTACATCGGCCGCATCAATAATGCCGGCGCGATCTTCGTAGGAAACTACACACCGGAGCCGCTGGGCGACTACTTCGCCGGCCCGAACCACACGCTTCCGACATCCGGAACCGCGAGATTCTTCTCTCCGCTCAATACCGGTGACTTCTTTAAGAAAATCTCGGTACTGCGCTATAATGAAGAGTCTCTCCGCGAGTGCTACAAGGATGTAGCGGCATTTGCGGACGCCGAGGGCCTGGAGTGTCACGCCAGTGCCATCCGCGTGAGATTCGAAGAATAAGAAAGTGCGCACGGGTGACCGGTCGGCGGCCGCCCGTTCGCACCATAGATAGAAATGAGGAAAGAGAAACCATGAGCCGTTTCTGGAACGAAAAAACGAGAAATATCGAGCCCTATGTGGCCGGAGAACAGCCGAAACCGGGGCAGAAGATCATAAAACTGAACACGAATGAGAATCCGTATCCGGCATCTCCCAAGGTCCGTAAGGTCCTGGAAGATGTCGATATCCCGCTCCTTGCCAGATACCCGGAGACCAGCTCCCGGATCGTCCGCGAGGAACTGGCAAAAGTACTGGGAGTTACTCCGGAACAGGTCTTCTGCGGAAATGGATCCGACGAAGTCCTGGCATTTTCTTTTCAGGCTTTCTTTGAGTCCGGGGAGAATGCCGCACCGCTTCTGGTGCCGGATATCTCCTACAGCTTTTATCCGGTCTATGCGGATCTATATAACATCCCGCTGAAGAAGATCCCGCTCCGGGAGGACTTCAGCATCGATGTGGATGCCTTCTGTAAGGAGAACGGCGGCGGTGTGGCTTTTGCCAACCCGAATGCCCCGACATCGATCCTTCTGGATCTTTCCGATGTCGAGAAGATCCTTCAGGCAAATCCGGATCACGTGGTGCTCGTAGATGAAGCGTACGCCGCTTTTTCCGGAGTGACCGCGAGATCGCTTCTTCCGAAGTATAAAAACCTTCTGGTAACCGGTACTCTCAGTAAGTCGCACTCGCTTGCGGGCTTGCGCCTCGGATTTGCCGTCGGCGATCCGGAACTGATCGAGGGACTGTGCCGGATCCGGGATTCTTTCAACTCCTATCCGGTAGATGCGATCGCACAGCGCGTAGCCTCTGTGGCCATTGCCGATGATGCGTGGGTCATGGACAATGTAAGAAAGATCTGCACCACAAGAGACCGCATAGCGGACGAACTCCGGTCCCGCGGATGGACCGTCCCGGTATCGAAGACGAATTTCCTTTTCGCGGCGCCGAAGGATATGCCGGCAGAAGCCATCTACACAAATCTGCGCGGGAAAGGTATACTGGTAAGGTATTTTAATAAGCCTCGTATCAGCGGATATCTCCGTATCACCATCGGAACGGATGAGGAGATGGACGCATTACTTAAGGCGATCGACGAGATCGCGGGAGGAAAAGACGCATGAGTAGATCTGCTTCAACAGAAAGAAACACGAAAGAGACGAAGATCAAGGGCTCGATCGAGCTGGACGGAAAGGGTGTCAGCGATATTTCGACCGGCATCGGTTTTCTTGATCACATGCTCGATCTGCTGGCACGTCACAGCGGAATGGATCTCATGATCCGCTGCGATGGTGACCTCAACGTCGATGGACACCACACGACCGAGGATATCGGTATCGTGATCGGTAAGCTTCTGGCAGAAGCGCTAGGTGAGAAGCGCGGCATCAACCGCTACGGATTCTCCTCAATCCCGATGGACGAGGCACTCGCCCAGTGCTCGCTGGATATTTCCGGAAGACCGTTCCTGGTACTTCAGGCGGAGTTCGGCGGAGAATATGTCGGTGAATTTGCGACCGAGCTGGTCGAGGAATTCTGTCTCCTTTAATGCCGGACTGACGCTGCACCTTAAGTGTGAATACGGCGCGAACGACCACCACAAGATCGAAGCGATGTTCAAGGCTTTTGCCAGAGCACTTCGTATCGCGGCGGGAATCGACGAGAAGTTCAAAGACCAGATCCCTTCCACTAAGGGAGTTCTCTGATCATGAGCGAGAAATACAGATATAACGAAGATTTCGAAGCCTGGGAGGTCCCGTCAGACATTCTCGATGAGAAGGTCACGGTACTTACACAGGCGAAGGATGAGCTCGAGTTCATCAAACGGACCGTCGAGCTCCGCCAGAGGATCGAGTGGCTGAACGGGAAAGGACAGGACATCTGTGATCTTCTGTCCTCCTCGGATTCCGAGTGGACGGTCGATGGCGAGTCCCGGATCGAGCTTCGTCCCGCTGAGATCGCCGTGCTCCGCTGCTACGCCGAGATGACAGATGACGGTATTGCGCTGGATCTGATCGTCGGGATCGTCGCCAGCGGCATCGAAAAAGAAGTGAGCATGTTCGTCGATGAATTCGACAACATGGAGATCCTCGGAGAATTTAAGGACGAGGAAGAATAAACGGACGGTACGCCCGCCTGCAATAACTTAGTATTTTATAGAAAAGTGAGGATATACACATGGCAACTTTAAGAGACACAGATTTTATCGATCTTCCGGTATTCGTGAAGGGAAAAGTCAGAAACGTCTATGATCTGGGAGATTCGCTCCTGATGGTCGTTACCGACCGCATCTCCGCATTTGATGTCGTATTTGACGAGTGCATCCCGGACAAGGGCAAGGTATTAAGCTCGATCTCCGCATTCTGGTTTGATTTTACGAAGGACGTGATCCCGAACCATGTTATCACCACTGACCCGAAGGAATATCCGATGGGCCTTGATAAGTACGAAGAAGAACTCCGCGGAAGATCCATGCTGGTAAAGAAGGTCAATATGCTTCCGGCAGAGTGCATCGTCAGAGGCTACCTCGAGGGTTCCGCTCTTAAAGAATATAAGGCAAACGGCACCGTCGGCGGCATGAAGATGCCGGAGGGCCTGCGCCAGGGAGACAAGCTTCCTGAGCCGCTCTTTACTCCGTCCACCAAGGCAGATGAAGGCCATGACATCAACATCACCTACGAGCAGCTCGTCGATCTTCTCGGTGAAGAAGATGCAAAAGCACTGAAAGACGCAGCTCTCGCTCTCTATACAAAAGTTTCCGAGTATGCACTTACCCGTGGCCTCATCCTTGCCGACACGAAGTTCGAGTTCGGTAAGATCGACGGAAAACTCGTCGTCGCCGATGAGATGTTCACACCTGACTCCTCCCGTTTCTGGGATCTTGCCGATTATGAGCCGGGCCGTGCCCAGAAGAGCTTTGATAAGCAGTATCTGCGTGAGTGGCTGGAGACACTGGACTGGGATAAGACCTATCCGGCTCCGACACTTCCGGAGGAGATCATCAACAAGAC
>ONFC01000062.1 GCA_900317035.1 uncultured Eubacteriales bacterium | reverse complement strand
CTCAAGGTCGTCTATTCGAAAGAAGAGCCGATCCGACCGCTCGAAGATATGTCGATCAGCTGCCGGCAGCACTGCATCTGCCCGCCGGGCGCGGAGAGAAAATGCACGGAGAGAAGAGACATCCCGGGATCGACCGCATTTGTACCGTCGGTCGTCGGTCTCATCATCGCAGGCGAAGTCATCAAGGATCTGATAAAGTAAGAGGATAAGTGCTTTTCACAAAGGATAAGGAAGGATAAGTGCTTCGGAAAAAGAAAAATCGGATGCCATATCCGTGTAGAAACTGTTTTAGATACAGAATATACATGTTATAATGATTTTCAATTGGGAAAAAGAATTTTCAGGAGGTATTTTATGAGTTGGACTTCAGCTAGAAAAGAAGAACGCATGAATACCATTAACGGCGAGATCATCAGTGACAGATCTTATAATCTGGTGCTCGGCGGAACGGTCTTCTACGGACTTCTGATGAACGTGATCATATGTAAAGTATTCGGAGAGAAAGTGCTCGACTGGATCATCCAGTCCTCTACGAATATGATCATTCTTTTGGTAGGTTATTTTGTTTTTGCGCTCATCGGTACACTTATCGCCCATAAATCCGCAAACCCGGCCATCAGCTTCCTCGGATATAACCTCGTCGTTGTTCCGGTGGGACTTCTGGTATCGGTTACTGTTTCCGGTTATCTGTCCGCAGGTATGGACCAGGTCGTTTTCCAGGCGATCGTGATCACCGCGATCACCACCTTCGTGATGCTCGCGCTGTCGTGTGCATTTCCGACATTCTTCCAGGGACTTGGAAAGATCCTGTTCTGCGCACTGATCGGACTTGTGGTTGCCGAGCTGATCGCACTTCTTATCTTCCGTTCCAGCCATGACATCTTCGCATGGGCAGGCGCTGCGATCTTCTCTCTGTACATCGGCTACGACTACAGCAAAGCGCAGATGTATCCGAAGACACTCGATAACGCAGTGGACTGCGCAGTCGATCTTTACCTCGACATCATCAACCTGTTCCTGCGTATCCTCCGCATCCTCGGATCAAACTCGAGAGATTGAGATGCAGTTCAGGCCCTGAACGTAAGATCCAGGTACGATCATTTCTAAAAGAAAGCAGGCACCCTTCCGGATATTCCGGGAGGGTGCTTTTGCATATGCTGTGATTTCCGAGAATTCGGATATATTGGGATTTTTCGCGGAAAGAATGCCGTTATGTCCGGAAAATATTGGTCAGGAAGTCCTGGCTGATGGAGTGGTCTTCGTTAAACTTGCCTTCGAAGACGAGATCCTCCGACAGATCGTTCGCGATGCACCGGTCGCTCAAGCGGTCGCGGAAATCCTTCCGGTCCGGGACCTCCATCGGGAAGGTGTACGTATAGATGGCATTTTCCTCATCGGCGAGAACGAGATCGATATTGAAACGGTCGAGCTCGTACGATTCCTCGCCCTCGTATTCGCTTTTATACTCCGGATCGTAGGGAACGCCTTCACGGTCCTGTGCATACTGCATGTACTCCGGAAGATAGACGGCGCCGAGGGCGAACTTCTTGACGTTTTCCAGCGGGAAGATGTCCTGGTTCGGCAGGATAAGATAATTCTCGGTAAGGATGATGGTGGTCATCGGATCGCTTTTTTCGATCCGGTACGCATCGATCTCGCCGGAAAGCTCCTGCTCCAGTTCATCTCTTCCGATCTCATTGATCCGCTCTTCGTAATACGTGCCCGCGTCTTTATTCTTTCCGTGGAAAAGTTTCTTAAAAAAGCCTTTGCCTTCATCTTTTTCCTGCCCGTATATGCCGCGATTTCCCGTCAGCAGGATCTTCTCGATATCGACCTTATCAATTTTCATATGACTTACCCCCGTGATGTGCTTTTCCATACGCGAAAAGCACTGCCAACTCAACCCGATTTCATTTTATCATATAGGCGCGGCGATGAGAGAATCATCTTGTATCGAGGCGATTGAAATTCCTTGCACCGCTTCGGGTGAAATACCGCACATCATTTGCAGCGGCGCGTGGGAATACCGGCTGCCATTTGCAGAACCGGAAGATGTATTTTTGCCTTCAGAAAATCTACAATAATGTCACAGGCTAATAGTATTCCAAATCAAAACAAAGGAGGAATTGGGGTTATGAAAACTAAATCTACCAGGGCAAAAGCACTCGCTGCCTGCATGAGTGCTTTTTGCGTAATGACTGCTTCCTGGGGCATCGGAAACAAAGCGGGAACGGTTTCCGCGTCACAATCGCAGGAGGAGATTAATAACTCATCGCATATTATCGATGAGACGCTCTTCCCGGATCCGGAATTCCGCGCGTATGTGGAAGAGAAGGTGGACACGGACAAGGACGGCTATCTGACAGGAGCGGAAGTGCTTGCGGTCACATCGATTCATTCGGAATTCGGCTCGATCAAGTCGCTGAAAGGGATCAAGTTCTTCAAAAATCTGAGAACTCTTGAAGTTAGACACAATGAGATCACGGAGCTGGATGTGTCCGGAATGCCGAATCTGACATGGCTGGACTGCTCGAGTAACGGGACGGTCTCCCTGGATGTCACGGGATGTCAGAATCTGAGAACGATCTACTGCGACAGAAATGAGCTGACGTCTCTCGATCTTTCGGGGGATTCTAAGCTCTCCACACTGCACTGTGATAACAATCAGCTGACAGCGCTGGATGTATCGCCGTGCACGGATCTGGACACACTGTGGTGCAATCACAATGATCTCTCCATGCTGGTCATCTTTGATCTTCTGCATCTTCGCAATCTTGACTGCCGCAACAACCGGAATATGGAATGGCTGATCGTGTGCGGATGTGAAAATCTGTCGTCGCTTCACTGTTCTAACTGCAGTCTGAAGGAGATGCTCCTCTTCGGTGATCCGAATATCTATGCTCTGTATTGCAGCGACAATCAGCTGGATAAGCTGGCTATCATTGAGGATCTGGATTGTAGCCGGTATCTTATTAATGCAGTGAACGGAAGAGTTATCAATCAGAGTAATGGGCATATCGCATACTCGGCAGAAGGCCTCGGCTATATCGTCGCAGATGCCGACACTCCAGTCGTTACGGATTATTCCGATTTCGTTCTGTCTGAACCGCTGCCGATCGATCATCCGAAGCTGAACCAGCTTCCGGTTGCGACACCGGCACCTACACCGACTCCGGTACCGACGGCTACACCCACGCCGACACCCACACCGAAGCCGACCGCAACGCCGACTCCGACACCGGTTCCGTCAAATGTCTATACCGGCAGCATGGCGGGCAGGACCTACCGGATCAGCGCATCCAATGGCTGGACAGTGATCTACAGCGGAAACTCGACCTACACGTTCACACATAAGACGAACGGAACCGTCGTATTCCAGGTCTGCAACTGGGGCTATCCGGTATTCGTCCTCAATAACCCGGGTGCCACATCCTTCCTCAGGAATAAGGGCATCTACTGGGGCGGTTCACGCCAGGATCTGATCCAGGCGAGAGACAGTTCCCTCACATCCGTCTGGTATGCGATGGGAATTAAGATTGAAGTCCTTTAAAAGGCTGGTCCGGTAACGGATCAAAGAGTGTGCTTCTGAAGCGGCACACGTGAAAAATGCGGTGATGCATCTTAGGCATCGACATAAAAACGGACCCTCGAAGCGTTCCCGGCTTCGGGGGTCATTTTATGCAGAAATGTCTATAACCGGCGGCCCCTGAAATATGTGTAACACTGTTACAAATGCCATATTTTCAATGTGTTGGCTGCTCACCATCCTTTATTCGTAAGGCGTCAGATCCTCGTCTTCTTCGACGATCGCGTCCTTCCAGGAGCGGGGAGACGCTGCCTCTTCGGGTGTTTTTTCAGTGATGGCGTCCTTCCAGGAGCGGGGAGACGCTGCCTTGGAAAGTGCTTTTGCATCGGTAGGCGTCTTCTCGGGTTTGTGCTCTGGTTCGGTAGTGGCGATGATGGGTGCGTCCGACTTTTCCAGCGCATTCTCTTTTGATTCCAGGAATTCGGGAGAATTCTGCAAGACCTTTAATGCTTTCAGGCAGAAAGGTTCGTACATGTCATTCGTACGCATGTGCGGCATGTTATCCTGCCGTTCTCTAAATGAGATCGGTGTCGAGATCCGGTCAGCATTCGAAAGATCGCCGCCGACGATATTTGTTTTGGTGAGCGCCGTGGACACGATCCATGACGCGAGGCCATAGCTTAGCGGGAGAACAAGAATGATGGATAAGAATACAAAGCCCATAGAATCACCCCTGTCTTTTCTTTGTAAAGTGGAAGATGGAGGAAGCCTGCGACAGCTTCAGATGGATATTCATCAGTTTCCGCTTTCCGTTTGCCAGGTGGATCATCAATCCGCCAAGCATGAGCAGCATGGCAATGAGCCCCATAACTGCCTCAGGGTCGAGTCCTCCTTTGGAATTCTTCCAAGCCAGCAGGAGCCAGCTCACCCCGGATGCCAGTATGAAGGTAAATATCGCGGTCAGGATCCATGTCGCGCGGGTCACGAGCTTCTTTCTCCACGGGATGCCGCCGACGACTTTGCCGGTCTGCCCGTTGACCATGATCACGTTGTGCTCGCCATCAAAGTCATAGCTGACGAACCATACAGGGAGCAGCGCGTACTTGATATCTTTGTCGATGGCGGTCTCATATTCCCAGCAGACCACCTGGCGTTCCATCCCGGAGATATCGTCTTTGGCTCTTTCGTGAAAAGCACCTACCGCCCGTATTTCTGCGGCATCGATCAGTTCGGTGTACGTGATGTCGGATGCATTGGAATAAAACCCGAGAAGATAACTCTCGTTGAAGGGAACGATCGCTGAGAGATCATACGGTTCCAGCCGCTGGGAACTGTCGTCGGACAGGATCTCCGAGGCATCCAGCGGGAGGTTCCGGATCTGCATCTTACCGGATCTTCCGTAGTAGTATTTGTTCTCATCCGAACCGGCATATGATCCGGACTTTAGGTGATACATGTAGCTTCGGATCACGGCAGCTTCGACATGACGTCCGTTCACGATCCAGTAGGGAACATAGATGCCGCGCATCATGTCCGGCCGGAGTTCCCGGATCGCTTTCGGAATAAGATATCTTCCTCTCAGGGTCTCCTTTAATTTCTCGAGCGCCTGCTCTCTGGTGATAGAAAACGGGATGATATAATCCGGTGCTTTTTGCTTGGAAATACGGTTAAAGACGACACTCGGATTGCCGCAGTAGATGCACCTGGTGGAAGACTCGGTCCCGTTGACAATGATCTCGCCTCCGCAGGACGGGCAGTGATAGACATAACAGTCGAGGAAATGCGCGGCGACTTCTTTATCTTCGATCTCATCTATCGGACCGGGATCCGTCTGCGCCAGATCGACATCCTCTTTCGACAGATCCATTTTCTGCGGATCAAAAGAACTGCCACAGGTATGGCAGACGACGCGCTGCGTCTTCGGGTCGAAGACGATCGGAGCGGAGCAGTTCGGACAAAGAGTCACCATGGGCAGTCCTTTCTGATCAGAAAGATCATGTGAATAAATTCATTTTACCATGATAATATTATATGAGAAGCTGATACAAGTTTTCGTTAATTGAAGGAGAACTGCTATGCGAAAAGCACTATGCGTTTTGATTTCGCTTGCGATGATCATCGCGGCGGGATGTTATAGAAGAAAAGATGAGTCGCCTTATGGCTATAAGACGGCAAAGGATTATGCTGAGGTCTGGTGCGGTCCCTGCAAAGTGATCGACGAGTTTACGGCAGCCGAGCATGATGACGGATCGAAAGTGGAGATCACTGTCATGGAAGACACGGAGTATGGTTTTACCTATCGCGTCGAGGCGATGAACACCGCGCAGCATAAAAAAGATTGGAACTATATGAGTGGTGAATTCGATTATAAATATCTGAAAGTATTCTTAGAAAAAACAGACTATTCGGAACTCATCGAGAAGTATGATCTGACGATCAAGCTGAGTGAACCGGAGGAAGCCTATACAGAAGGAATGATCAAGCTTTATCTCGCAACGATCAATTTCTATTCGGGGAAGATCCTGACGCAGGAAGAACAGGGCGAGATCTTAGGTTTTACTTATGATGCTCTGCAAGAATTCGATAAGGACAGGAAGCACTTTACCAGAGTGTATGCCTGCCCCAGCGTGTACATGCATATCTATTGCCAGCCTACCGAAAAAGAATCGGAAACCGGAAAGAAATACGGTGGTGAATCCGGAAGGTACGGATACAAGCCCGAAAAATAAAAGAGGCCTTCTCCGAAACATCCGGTTTTTGGAGAAGGCTTTTTTTCTATCTATCACACCAGGTAGTTGTGCGCCTGACGGTCGAACATCTCTTTATATTTTCCGCCTAATTGCATGAGCTCTTCGTGCGAACCCTGCTCGATGATCTCGCCATGCTCGAAGAGATAGATGCGGTCCGCCATTCTCGTGGTCGATAGACGGTGGGAGATGAAGATGACCGTATCTTCTCCGGCGTTCTCGATCAGGTTTTTATTCAGCTTATACTCCGATACCGGATCCAGGGCGGACGAGGGTTCGTCTAAGATGGAGATCGCGCGGTCTTCATTTTTCAGGAAGACACGGGAGATCGCCAGTTTCTGGCTCTCACCGCCGGAGAGGTTCACACCGGCATCGTCAAATTCTCGTGTCAGCGGAGTATGGATCCCTTGTTCGAGAGAGTCCAGTTTCTTTCCGAAATCTGCTTTTCTGAGGGCATGGATCACATCCTCTTCATCGTTTTCTCCGACCTTGCGAAGAAGGACATTCTCGGCGATCGTCGCGGCGTAGATATTGAAATCCTGGAACACGGCGCTGATCTTCTTTCTGTATTCGTGCGTGTTGTACTCGCGGATGTCGTGACCGCCGTACCGGATGCTTCCGTCTGTCACGTCATAAAGACGCATGAGAAGTTTCACGAAGGTCGTCTTGCCGGCACCGTTTTCACCTACGATCGCGATCTTCTCTCCGGGATGGATCTCGATCGAGATATCTTTCAGTGTATCTTTATCCGTATTCGGATAGCGGAAGGATACGTGCGAGAGAACCAGCGGATCGGATCCTTTTGCGGGAACGAGACCATCCGCCACTTCGATGTTCGGTTTTTCTTCCATCAGGCGGATAAACTTATCGCCGTACTGGCCGATCACCTGGAAATCCACCAGACAGTAGTTGATCTCATTTAAGTTCCTCCGGACATAGTTGGCGGCGTTATTTGCCGATGCCACTTCTCCGAGCGCGATGGACTTTACGACCAGCGCCAGATAACCTAAGTATGCGGGGATCGCGAAGAAAGAGAAGACCGTAAAGACGGAGATCCAGTTCACCAGGGATATCCATGTCAGAGGCGGACCGTATTTTCTGCCCTTATCCGCGGCTTCCTTAATGGCTTCATCGAACTGGCGCTTCAGCGGTTCTTTTACATCATTCAGCTTACATTCTTTCGCAAATTCCGGCTGATAGAAGACGCGCTGGCTGTACTCCGCCTTACGAAGATCTTTTCTGCTCTCGATCCACCACTGGTAATTGATGCTCTCGATCTTAAAACGGGTGAGAAGATTGACGATGAATCCGGCGAGCGGGAAGACTGCCAGTACCGGATTGATGGTCAGGATCATGGCGGCAGCGATCAGGAGTGCCACGGCACCTCCTAAGATCTGACTGATGATCGTCACGGTATCTTCGATCAGGGCATCGGCGCGCTTGGATACCACGGAGTAGTTATCGTAGTTCTCCGGATCATCGTAGAAGAGAAGGTCCCGCTTACTGTTCTTTTCGGAAAGATCCCGCATGATCCGTCCGGTCAGATGGATAAGTTTCGCTTTCGCCCATTCATTCAGAAGCTGATGGATCCACTCGAGGATGACCAGCAGCACAAGAGAGATCAGAAGAAGTGTCACGATTCTACTGACTTCCGTATCGCCGGTAAGGCCCTCGATGATCATCTTCAGGATGAAGGTGTCATTCACGGCCATACCGCTCCTTAAAATCACATTCAGAAGGATGATCTTTATGATCAGGGGCTTGTCATACTTTGCCGCATAACGGACCATATAGAGCACGTTGCTTACCATATGGCGGATCGTGATCTTTTCTTCTTTCTTTTTCGATTTTTTACGATCTTTATCTTTACTCATAGAAAGCCTGTGCTCCTTTCAGCATTTCTTCCGGTAAGCTGTCCTGATAGTTCTCCGCCTGCAGCATGAACATATCGTAGTAGCTTCCCTCAAGCTCCATCAGCTCTTCGTGGGTCCCGTGCTCCACGACCTGACCGTCTTTCATCATGTAGATCTTATCTGCCATTCTTGCAGAAGACAGACGGTGGGAAATAAAGATCACGCCTCGCCCGAGAGAGATGCGCATCATGTTGTTATACATGTTATATTCCGCGAGAGGATCGAGTGCCGACGACGGCTCGTCGAGGATGACCATATCCGGTTCATGCGCGAACACTCTCGCGATGGCGATCTTCTGCGCCTGACCGCCGGAAGGGACAAATCCCTTCTCGTCAAATTCACGGGTAACGACGGTATCCAGACCTTTCTCGAGTCCCGGATGATTCACATCAAACTGCGCGGCGATAAGTGCTTTTTCCGCAGCCTTATAATCCTCTTCGCCGGATGGCTTTCGCATCAGGACATTTTCCACGAGCGGCATAGCGAAGACCTGCAGATCCTGAAAGACCGTACCGAATCTCTTTCTATAGGATTCGCCGTCAATGTCGTTGATGTCCTTCCCGTTGACCAGGATCTTTCCGGAGGTGGCCGGATACAGTCCCATGATCAGCTTAATAAGAGTGGTCTTTCCGGCGCCGTTATAGCCGACGATCGCCAGCTTCTCGCCTTTGTTCCAGGAGAAACTGACATCGTGGATCGTACTTTTCTTCGCGCCCGGATAGGTGAAAGATACATGATCCAGCTCGATGCTTAAGATCTCGCCGGCATCCGGCTTCGGTTCCGGCTTCTTTCTGTCCTGCTCCAGAAAATCTTCCAGATTCTTAAAGAGCCGGGAGTCGTTGCTCAGCGTGATACGGTTCTCGACCGCATGCTTCAGCTGATCTGTCGAAAAGGCCATCGCCGAGATCATGGCAACATAGCTGGAGATGTCTGCCGCATCTCCGGACTTGACTTTAAAGACGACGTAGAAATAGGCGGCGATCCCGGCAAGGATCGAGTAGCTTCCTTTCATGAGAAAAGAATAGAATGCGGACCGCATGCGGTACTTCATCGAGACCTTTGCCATCTGCTCGACCGCGTTCTCCTGCTTATCCAGAAGGATCGAGTTGATATCGAAAAGACGGACCTCGGCGGCATACTTTTTCTCGTAGTACACACGGTTTACGTAGTTGACGGTACGCTTGTCGCGGGTGATCGCTTTTTCGCGGTCGAAGTTGCAGATGCCGTTCTTTTTGCCGAAGTAGAGGCTGACGACCATCGGGATGATCATAAACACCAGAAGGACCGGATCTACCATGACCACGACAGCCAGTGACATGATCGTCGCGCCCACATTACCGATATACACACCGGTCGTGATCGCCAGATCCATCGCGGACTCCGCACTCCGCTCGAGGGCTCTGGCATAGCGGTCGTAGAACTCCGGATTTTCGTAATCCGAGAGCGTCAGGGTGTCGGAGATATCCATTACCTTATAGAAAATGTGCCGGTACACGAGGGGCGTGCGGATCTTTCTGTAGGTCTCGTACCAGCCGCAGATAAAGTGCACCACGACGTGTCCGGTGCAGGCGATGATCAGAAACCAGAAGAGCTTTCTATACTCCACACCATGCTCGATGCAGTTGAAGATGTACTTGGTGAGATATACGAAGAAGAAAACATAGAAGATCTGCTCGATGGAGTTCTTGAAAAGCGTGAAGATCAGAAGAAGCTTGTCGGACTGCCACACCTGTTTCAGCGCATACCGTAATTGTTTAAATGTATTCGGTTTCGATCCCATGTTCCGCACCTTCCTGAGATGAATATCCCTATCTTACCACTCCGTCTTGATGTTTCGTATGCTTTTATACCAGCGGGACAACGGGAAAAGCACTTGCCCGAGCGGCAAGGTGGGGAAGCGTTCCGGGATAAGTGCTTTTCGAAAAGAAGAAGAGGCTGCCCGGTGGGACAGCCTCTGTGTTTGTGCGATGTTTGATAGTTTCCGATGCTTAATCACCGTATTCTTCTGCCGGATCTCTCAGCGGGATATCGAGCATAAGACAGTAGTTTCCGGCTCCGTCTATTCTCTTACTGACAGAGTATGTCGAATAGATGGAAGACTCTCTATCACCGGAATCGTACTTCTTGAGCGAACTACGGCCGGTAAGCTTCATCAGGGCTTCGCAGGAGACAGTATATATTTCTTCCCATCTGGCACGGTCTGAAACAACGATCGTTAATGTAACGCGGCTTCCTAATTTCAGTGTGCCATCATCATCCCGCTCGATATGAGCTCCGATATTACTGATCTCTCCTTCCGGGTTGGGCGTAGCATTCGCATTCCAGTAATAGTACGCATAATTTGTACCGGCATCCTGAGTGTACTCTGTATCCGGCTTGGTGATAAATCTCTCCCCATAATTATTCAAAGTAGTATCCTTCGGCGTCCTGGAGATTTCGATGATGTTTTGCATCACTTCGTCTGCGCTCTTTCCTTCGAACGAGATAAAAACGGTTCCGGAGGGATTTGTCTGGTCCGAATTACCGAAGACATTCGTTACCGTGTTATTGTCCTCTGTCGTTTCGTCGGTTGACTCGGTAGTGGTATCTTCTGCTTCCGAAGTCGTATTGTCCGGGATGTTCTTTATGCCGTTTCCGGTGTCTTCCGACGTGATTTCCGCTATAGCATTTTTCGAAGATTCTTCTTTCTTTTCTGATTTCTTATTTGTGGTGATGAGGACCACCGTGACTGTCGCACCTACAGCAAGTACAGCTGCAAGGCCGATAATTACTTTCTTGACCATAATACCTGTTCCTTTCCTGACCGCTTCAGAAGCGATCTTTTTCCCTGCTTCCACGGAAGCGGCCTGCATAGATGATGATGCGGACAGGCGGAGTAATGAAGCGGGCACGGGTTTGATAACGACCTGCTCGGCTTCTTTGTTGAATAGTAGTGTTAAGAAAGGCACCGGCATAGCAAATAGCTTCGAGTTGCTTTCTTCTTCATATTTCTCTACCTCCTTTTTGATCTTTTTTCTGGCATAGCTCAGACGCCACAGAACGGTTCCCTGCAGGATGCCCAGTGCCTCTGCGATCTCCTGGGTGCTCATCTCATTAAAGTAAAATAAGATGATCGTTCTTCTGACATCCTCTGACAGGGTCCGATCGATAATATCCATAATGATCCTGCGCATCTCGGCTGACTCTACGAGCGAATCCGGCAGAAAGTCTTCGGGGACGGTCTCTATGGTCTCCATGACCTCTTCGTCCACGTTCTCTGTCCGTACCGACTTCAGACGGTTCAGGCTCTTGTTGGCAGCGATCTTCTTTAGAAGGGCGATCACTTTGCTCGTGTCCTCGATGTTGCCATACGACTCTATAAAGGATACGAATGTGTCCTGTACGACATCCTCGGCGTCGGCTTCATTTCGAAGAAGCGACATGGCGGTCCAGTACACGGCACGATAGCCTTCGTTATAGATCTTTTCGATTTCTTTCTCTGTCATTTTCTTGCCTCCTTCATATCCGCATCTACTTACTTAACAACTGACGGATAAGAATTATTAGATGGTTTGAGAAAATTTTTTTATTTCCATCAGTATAGCAATAAACGGAGCTATTATGTCAGCTGAACGGAGTTTGGCCTTCTGATTTCTATCTTCTTTCCATATATATAAACGGGAATGATGATATAATAGACGTATAGTCGGGTTTTCCCGGGAGGATAATAATTTATTAAGTCAAGATCACTTTTTACGAAGGAACGGGAGGACCGTCGGAATGAAATCCGGCCTTTTTCCGTGCATGGGGATGCGCTATGAGTGAAAAAAAGATCAAAGTGTGCCTGGTCGGCTCATCCGGCGGGCACTTAAATCATCTGTATATGCTGAAGCCGTTCTGGGAGGATAAGGAACGCTTCTGGGCGACATTTGACAAGGAAGATTCCAGAAGCCTTCTTGAAGGCGAGACGATCTATCCTGTGTACTATCCATCCAACAGAAGTATCAAGGCGCTGATCATCAACACGTTCCGTGCCATTAAGATATTAAGGAAAGAAAGACCGGATGTCATTATCACTTCCGGTGCGGCACCGGCTGTGCCGTTTTTCTTCATCGGAAAGCTCATGAAAATGAAACTGGTCTACATCGAGCCGTTCGACCGGGTGCATACGCGCTCGCTGACCGGTAAGCTCTGCTACAAGAAAGCAGATCTCTTTATCGTACAGTGGGAAGAAATGAAGGAAGTCTATCCGAAAGCTATCTGCCTGGGGAGCATTTACTGATCATGATATTCGTAACTGTAGGTACACATGAGCAGCCTTTCCGGCGGCTGGTCGAATATATGGATAACTGGGCTTCGGAACACGATGAAGAAGTGCTCATCCAGGCCGGCTATACAGATTACCGGGCAAAGTATGCGAAGATAAAGAAATTCCTGCCCAGAGAAGAGATGGCAAAGTGTATTTCGCAAGCACGTATCGTGATCACGCACGGAGGCCCGGCCTGCTATTCCGAAGTATTGCGTGCCGGGAAGGTCCCGGTCGTAGTACCGAGAAGTAAAAAGTTCGGTGAGCAGTATGACGACCATCAGATCGAGATCGGAAGAGAGTTTAAGAAAAGAAATAATATCCTCTTTGTCGAGGATATCGATACACTTTCCGAGACGATCGAACACTACGATGAACTAAGTAAAAAACTGGATCCTTCCGCCTGCCACTCGAATAACGATGAGTTCTGCGCACATCTGAATAAGATCGTGGACCAGATGCTGAAATGAGAGGACAGATCATGGAGAAGAAGATAAATCTGTCGATCGTAGTTCCTGTCTATAACACGGAAGAGTATCTGGCTTTATGTCTTGACTCGATCCTCGCGGCAAAAGGAAGTGAGGAGATCGAGTTCCTCCTGATCGACGACGGTTCCACGGACAGTTCCGGAAAGATCTGTGATTCCTATTCTGAGACGCACGAAAATATCCGTGTGATCCATAAAAAGAACGAAGGTATTTCCACGACGCGGAATCTGGGAATGAAGGAAGCCCGCGGAAAATATGTCTACTTCTGCGATGCCGACGATATGGTCGTACCGGTGCTTTTCGAGAAGGTAATCAAGTTAAGTAATGAATCGGATGAGGACATGTTCCTCTGGGACAGTGAACTCATCTATGAGATGAACGGCCTTCTGGCGAAAAAAGATGATGAATACTTCGCGCACTACGGACTGGAAAAGACGGAGAGGACCTATACCGGAAAGAAGATCATCGAAGAACTGATCCTTCATGGAAAAGGATTTATTGCGACGGTGTGGCTCGGTGCATACCGGAGAGACTTTCTTCTGGAAAACGGGATCTTCTTTGAGGACGGTCTGATCTACGAAGATGAGATGTGGGTGCCGAAGGTCCTTCTGGCATCGAAGACAGTTCACTATATTCCGGAGAAGATCTATCAGTACAGAGTCAGAAAAGGCTCGGTAACTAACCCCGATAAGAAGAAAATGCAAAGAAATATCGAGGCATTGATCTATGTCTATTCGTCACTTTATACGTACTACGATCAGGTGCTTCCTGATGATCCGCTGCTTCCGCTGATCAAGGGAAACCTTACGAAGAGATATCTTCACATGATCTATAAACTACGGTTCTGGAAGTACGGATATGGAAAGAGGATCGATAAGAAGCTTCTTTGGAAAACATCGAGAAGACTGATCGATAAGATGCTGATCATAGGACTATATGTGATCGCGCACTGACATGAAACGGATAGAACAGAAACGATAATGGACGCGAAAAGAAAGTATGCCATAAAGGATAAATGCCCGCACTTCGTGTGGAAGTTTTTGCGCGCTCTTTACCGTAAGTTTTCGTGGCTCAAGTGCCGGATCGCGATGGCATTTTCCGGGAAAAAGATGACGCTTCTATGTCCCTGCTGCGGAACAAAGATCAGGAGCTTTATCGAGGGCGACTACAAAGGAAGACCGGGATTTTACGACCTTTCGCTGTTTGAAGGCGTCCGTCAGGATGTGATCTGTCCTGCCTGCGGGGCGCTTCCGAGACACCGTATCCTCGCAAAATGGGGAGAAACGAAGAGGGATCTTTTCGCAGGAAAGGACGTCCTGTATTTTGCGCCGGAACGTGGCATGACCGGCTGGATGAAGAAGAATAGAATCAAGTATAAAACGGCGGATCTTTTCGATGAAGGCGTGGATCTGAAACTGGATATCCAGGACACCAAACTTCCTGATAATTCTTATGATGTCATCATCTGTAACCACGTGCTGGAGCATGTGGACGATTATACAAAAGCACTATCCGAAATGCGCCGGATCCTTCGTCCGGGGGGATGCTTTATCTGCTCTTTTCCGATGAGTAAAGAGGTGGAACTTGTCGATGAAGACCCGTCTGTAGTCAGCAAAGAGGAAAGGCTTTCAAGATATGGTCAGAGTGATCACGTGCGGCTGTTCGGGATCCGTGCGGATCAGATCCTGAAGGAAGCCGGCTTTGATGTGGAAGTGATCGATGGCGATAAGTATCCGGAAAATATCCTTCCGGTGACCGGTCCGTCGCAGTATGACATCAACCGGCTCTTTGTGTGCAGGGAGGAAAAAAGATGAGCCGGGTGCTGGTGTATTTTCATGAGAAATATATGGCGCCAAGCGGCGGGCCTTCCGGGTATCTTTATAACCTGAAGAACTATCTTGCTGCTTCAAAAGGCGAACCGGAAAATGCTGCAAAGGCACGCGAAAAAAAACATATGACTTTTACCGAGGCGGCTGACATTGCCAGAAAGGCCGGCCCAAAACAGATGTGGCTGACGCATTACAGCCCCTCCCTGATCAAGCCCGATGAATTCATGCCCGCGGTGCGCAAGATCTTCCCGGACAGCCATCCCGGCAAAGACGGAAAGACGATCACCCTGACATTCGAAAACGAAGATACAAAGGAGAAATCGTCTTCATGAATTTCTCCCTGACCATGCCTGCGCGCGGAAGCGCTCATTCCCATGCGGAAGGCTGTTTTGTTGTCCTGTGAAGGCTGTAATAGTGTATAATAGATGTGATCTGTCCGGTCGGACAGGATCACAAGGTTTGAGAATATGAGTGACTTGAAAAAAAATATAACCATCCTCGCAATTGAATCCAGCTGCGACGAGACGGCGGCCTCGGTCGTCGTAAACGGAAGGCGGGTCCTTTCCAATGTGATTTCCTCGCAGATCGATATCCACACCCTCTACGGCGGCGTGGTGCCTGAGATCGCTTCCAGAAAGCACACGGAGCGAGTCACCCAGGTTATCCGGGAATCACTTCAGGAAGCCGGCAGGACCCTTGAGGAAATGGATGCCATCGCGGTGACCTACGGGCCCGGTCTGGTGGGCCCTCTCCTGATCGGTGTTTCCGCAGCAAAGGGACTGAGCTTTGCGACCGGGATCCCCCTGATCGGGGTGCACCACATCGAGGGCCATATCAGCGCCAACTATATTGCGGATCCTTCGCTGGAGCCGCCTTTTGCCTGCCTGGTCGTATCCGGCGGACATACCCACCTGGTCCTGGTCCGTGACTACGGCGTATACGAGATCCTG
>ONFC01000147.1 GCA_900317035.1 uncultured Eubacteriales bacterium | reverse complement strand
CCAGTCCGATGGATGCCATATCCTGTACCGGATGCCAGTGGCAGCTCGCAACAAATTCCCCCTCATCCGTCTTCCAAAGATACATCGATCCTTCGCGGATCCCGTTTTCCGCATCGATCCTATACTGTTCTCTGCTCGCCTTATCAATTCCGACAGCATCGTGAAACATCTCGAAGAAGTCTGTCAAAGCATCGACATCCTCCATCGTACATTTATGTATGTGCCCGTCCGTCGCGGTTTTCGGCGGGATCAGCTCCGGGCAGTCATAGGCAAAAAGATTCGTCGAGATCGAAAGCTGAAGCCCTTCCTTTTCGGCTCTTCTCATAAAGTAGTCCGCCAGTTCATACTTGATGTTGAATCGGTGATCGCCATCCATGACCCCGTTTTCTTTTGCCACTTGAAAAGCACTCTCCATCTCATCTTCGGATGCATCGTCCGGCATCCAGATCCACACCGGATACGGCTGCCCCGTAAAGCAGAGAATGAACCTTTCATGATCCGTCAGGCGAAGCTCACACTCCCCGCTGATGATCCTCGAAAGAACCGAGAAGGTATATTTGTCCTGAGCAAGTAACGCGTAATCTCTTTCATCTACAAAGTTATCCATCTGATTCTCCTCCTGCTGTTATCAGTAACCTTTGGTGCGATCCACCAGGTTCTTGAGCGGCAGTCCTTTTGCATAATTCAGGATGTCTTCTTACAGATCCATTTGTATCATTGTACACTATATACAGTAACCCGTTCTATTCTGCTGCAATCTCCAATTTGAAAGCTCCTAAGATGTCTTCCTGCCATATGAAACGGAGATCCGGGTGTGATAAACTTTTTCTATAATCTGAAAAAGAGGACGACAGTATGATTAGAAACAATGGTTATGTAAGCAGCAGTGAACTCAAAAGTGTAGCATCCGAGGTGCGCCAGGCAGAAAAAGTTGCAGAGACGAGTAGAAGCGTTAATGATCTCAAGAGCGACATTCTAAGACTTAAGATCATGGTGCAGGCCATGATGGAGATCATGGTCGCACAGGGTATCGATCCCAATCTCATCAATTCGAAAATGGAAGAGATCGTTGCCAAGCCGGAAACTTTTGCACCTTCTGAAAAAGAATCTGCACCCTGTCCGGAATGTGGACGAATGGTCATGGATAACGGCACGGTACCTCTTACCGGCACATGTCTCTATTGTGGCAAGGTGATCCGATTTGCTCCGAAAATTGACATCTAAATTGCCAGCTGAAGATTTTACTCCGTAGACCCCACGAATATTCTAAGAAATATCGCCTATAGCGCTGCCATACTTGACCAGAAGGTCATGGGTATACACTTTCTTCTGATCCGATTCCCTTACGATCTTCCAGAGTTTTGCAGCCGTCTTTAACCTGTCCGGGAAGCCTTCTGTGGCCGGATCGGCGCAGAAGTCTTTCACGAACTTATTCCACTGAAGTGCCGACTTATCGTAGGTCGCATAGGTCTTCTTCCCGTAATATATATCGAGAAGATCTCCCAGCGTGAAGCTCTCATCGCCATTTTCTTTCACAGCTTTAGCCGTGGCTACCATATCCACGTTGAATTTGAACCGGCTTTCCCCGGTCTGCTTTTCGAAGAATTCCCGGAACCTGGGTCCGAATGTAAAGCCACACTCGATCAGACCGGTCTGAAGCGTCAGTTCCGTAACCCTTGCCGTCTTTCTTTTCACCGGCTTTTTCTCCGGAAGGATCTTCTCCCCGGAAAAATACGCTTCAATCACTTTATTCAGTTCGATCTTGCCGCTTGGAGCCGCAAGGCCATGCGCTTTACATATCCGGATCAGTTCCTCTCTGTACCAGTAGTACTTCGAGAACTCGGCATAGTCTTTGATGCTGTCAAAATCAGGTCTGTCCATGTTGTTCCTCATTTACTTCTTTGGTGGTTGCCATGGCTTCGGTGTCAGAAGCGTCGTTCTTCCGATATCCGGAAGGACATCATAAATAGAACAGCCCATTCTTTTCTCGAAGTCTTCCTTTATGGCAAATGCCACCTCCCAACCTTTGATATATCCTTCCATGATTCCGTATCTTCGGGTCACATCCACGAAACGCTTCTCGAGGATAACGAAACCATAATCCACTGCCAGCGCATCACAAAGCTGGATAAGCTTATCGTAGTCATCCGGCTCGATCGCGGAGACATATTCCTTGATCTTTCTTTCATGCTCCGTTTCCGGGTCATACGTGAATTCGTCCTTCATAAGAAGATAGGAATGTGTCATACAGATCCGTGCGACTTCATCCCAGCCCTTCTGCATACAGTATTCATAACCGGCATAGACATGTGTCGGAATATCAACGATGCCCACACGGCGGCCGATGTCGTGCAGCACGCCGACGATATATGCTTTATCGGCATCCATACCCTCGATCTTTTCCGCAATATTCCGAGCCGCAATACCCGTATTCAAAGAATGCTTCTCCCATGGACCGGGGTTCATCTCCTCGGCGATCCTTAATTCTTCCAGTGCTTCTTCTTTTGAAGGTATCATCTTATGCCCTCGCTTCCTTCTTGAAGTCCAGTCTCTGCAGTGCTTTTCCGTTCGGAAGGTCCTTCAACGTGTTTAGAATCAGTGAATAACCAATCTTCTTCATCGCCTGCTCGAGTGCTCTGTCTTCCATCTGGTGATGCACTTCATCCAGCTTGTCAAAGGCATGAATATACGGTGAATCCGACACCCACTGCGCCGTATCCGTGTTGATCTGGATCACGCAGGAAACATACTCCGGATCGATCTTCTGAACCGCCTTCTGAAAAGCGGGATAACCGATGTATTCGATCAGAAGATTTGCTATAACGAGCTGTGCTTCCGGAAGCTTATCTGCTTCGTTTATGAGATCGATCTTAAGGCACTTCAGAACACCCTGAAGCTGCGGATATCTCTTGTCTACTTCGCATAGATACTCTTCATTGATATCCACACCATACACGGTCTTATACTTGTCTTTGCTGACATGTTCCAGACCGTTACCACCGGCGACACCGAGAACCATGGAAGTCTCCACAGGATACGCTTCGAACTGTTCCTTCATCATCGCATTCATCGTCTGAAGCTGATTAACGGAATCCAGGCTCATGTGGTTCTCATAGTCATCCAGTTTTATCTCGTTCCAAGGGTTCATAGAAGTATCCATTTTTCACCTCATTCTGCTCGTCCTGAATTCAGCCAGGAATACACCAGTGATGTGAATATCTCAGGCTGTTCGATCTGCAGGTTATGCCCTGCATTATCTACCGCACAGTATGTGGCTTTCGGGTAGATCTTCATAAGGTCAAACTGATCCTTATATCCGACTTCCGAATCATTTTTCGCGGCAATGATCAGCACCGGAATCTGTGATGGCTGATCCATATCATCCGGGTCAAAAGAAAAGCTTCCTTCAAGTGTTGTATTGAGGAAATCCCAGTCAGCTCTTGCCAGTGCCGGCATGAGGTATTCACGGTATCTCTTCCACACAGGTTCCGTCAATCTGACATTCATCAGGGTAAAGCTGTCATACTCTTCCTTTGTAAGCGTAGCCAGAAATGCATCATCACGTTCTACCGCTACAAGAGGCTCTACCCGGCCCTGTCGGACACCGGGGATCACACATGGTACAAGAAGGATCATCTTCGTGATAAGTTCACCATACTTGTTGATAAATCCTCTCGCCAGAAGACCGCCATACGATTGTCCGACGATCATAAACTTCTCTCCGATGACATCGGTCGCAAAGCCGTGTAGGATCTCGAGGATATCGTCCGAGTTCTTTACGTTTCCATGCTCAGATCTTCCCATTCCCGGAAGATCGATGTAGAAACGTTTGTATCCATCCAGTTTAGTGAATACAGGTTCAAATGCAGCCTGCATCGTGGTCCTGTCGATCCCCCATCCGTGGATGATCAGGACCGGCGTTCCCTCGCCGATGATCTCGTAATCAATAATGCCGTACTTCATGTTGTCTCTCTTATTTCTTTCTGATCGCCCAGTAGTTCTTGTACGCGTAATGGTCTTCGCCGCCAACGAGGAATCTGTCTGATTTCTCAAATCCAAACTTCTTCGCCGCGTCGATCCTCTCTACCGCATAAAGCGGGATCTTCGTGATGATCTCTTCACACTCAAGAAGAGTATATGCTTCGGGGATCAGAAGTGCAAAAATGCTCTGTAATTCCTCCGACTTTTCGTAGTCAGATCTCACATCCAGACGGATCAGACCGTCGCCGTCAAATTCATCATCAGAAGGCCGATGGAACATCTCTATTGTACCAATGGCCTTGGAGATATGCTTATCGATTATTGTCAGGCGGACAAACCATTTTCCTTCATAAGATTCGAGCCAGAAACGGATCGCGTTATCCATCTTCTCTTTCGTGTCGTAATAGAAGTTATCTTCGTGGCAGTTGTCGCTGTTGAAAAACGGAAGCGCCTGCTTGTCCCCGTATACTTTCAGAAGATCTTCGGAATCTTCCTCCTTCACGAAGCGCATCAGCCATCTGTCATTTTCAAGTACAGGACACTGTTCGAATATATTGCTCATTACATTTTTCTCCTAAATCAATATTCGTAAGATCGGTTTGTAACCTTCAGACCTGCAACATAGTCGCATCCTTTTTCTTTCACGTTATTCGGATCCATCGGGT
>ONFC01000043.1:9426-23726 GCA_900317035.1 uncultured Eubacteriales bacterium | reverse complement strand
CGCCCACCGTCTTTCCACCATCGCCGGTGCCGATCAGGTCATCAAGCTGGGGATGAAAAAGTAAATACGAAACACTCAATGGCGGGTCTTCTACAAGGCCCGCTATTTTTGTTTGAAAGGAGGGATGCAATCTTCCCGCTGCAATTTCCAGATTTTTTCTCACTTCAAGGGGGAATTTGGAAAACTATGAGAAAAATGCGCGTGAACAAGTGCTTTTGGCGTAGATTTCCAAAATATTTCTCGCTGGACAGTAGTTTGTGGAAATATTTGAGAAAAATACCCGTGTTCCTCGTTTTGAGGGTAAGATTTCCAGAATTTTTCTCACTTGGAGACAGTTTCTGGAAATATGCGAGAAAAATAACGGGTTAAGGTGCTTTTCGGGAAGGATTTCCAATATTTTTCTCGCTATGAGGCGTTCTTTGGAAATTTGCGAGAAATCGTTATCTTCTCCGTAAAAAGCACTGCTCCATCGCGAAAAGGACCTGCCTCGAAACGTTACGCGCAAGTGCTTTTCGAGGATTTGCATGTTCTTTTCGAGGATTATAAAATCAGTGAAATTTTAATCGATTTTGCCTTGTTTTGACCTCCTATATCCTATATACTGATATACGGAAAAAGTTGGGTTTCTCACACCCGTTTTTCCCTGATTCAGTTTCTAAAATTTTGACATAAGGAGAGGCTCGTAGTTATGAAAGTAAACATTACTGAGACCGTACTGCGTGATGCGAACCAGTCGCTGATCGCGACCAGAATGCCGTTTTCGGATTTCGAAGACATCCTGGAAAAGCTGGATGAGGCGGGTTATTACTCGCTGGAGTGCTGGGGAGGCGCGACATTTGATTCCTGCCTGCGTTACCTCAATGAAGATCCGTGGGAGAGACTTAGAAAGATCAAGGCGAAGGTGAAGAAGACTCCGCTGCAGATGCTTCTCCGTGGACAGAACATCCTCGGATATAAGCACTATCCGGATGACGTCGTACGTCTCTTCATCAGAAAGTCCGCCGAGAACGGCATGGACATCTTCCGTATCTTCGATGCTCTCAATGATTTCCGTAATATTGAAGTCTGCATTGACGAGGTAAAGAAGTGCGGCAAGCATGCACAGGGCTGCATCTGCTACACCACCTCTCCGGTACATACTCTCGAGAAGTACGTCGAGATGTGCAAGGAACTCGAGAAGATGGGCGTTGACTCCATCGCGATCAAGGACATGGCTGGTATCTGCTCTCCGAAGGAAGCCTACGATCTCGTAAAGGCGATCAAGGATGCAAAGATCTCCGTACCTCTCTTCTTCCACACACACCACACCACAGGCATGGGCCCGATGACTCTTATGAAGGCGATCGAGGCAGGTGTGGACGGTATCGACTGTGCGATCTCCTCTTTCGCAGGCGGTACATCCCAGCCTTGCACAGAGACCATGGCATACACCATGGGCCAGTTCGGCTATGAGTCCGGTCTGGATACAGATAAGCTCAAGGAGATCGCTGATTTCTTCGTTCCTGTAAGAAAGAAGTTCCTCGACAACGGTACACTTAATCCTACCGTTATGGGCATCAAGGCAGACATCCTTAAGTATCAGGTTCCGGGCGGAATGCTCTCCAACATGATCGCTAACCTCAAGGATATGAATGCTCTGGATAAGTTTGACGAAGCTCTCGCAGAGATCCCTGCAGTACGTAAGGACATGGGTTATCCGCCGCTCGTTACACCTCTTTCCCAGATGGTTGGTAACCAGGCGGTTCAGAACGTTCTCCTCGGTGAGCGTTATAAGAACATCTCCAAGGAGATCAAGGCGTATCTCCGCGGTGAATACGGCAGAGCTCCGGGCGAAGTAAACCAGGAACTCATCGACAGATGCTGGAAGCCGGAAGAACTCGTTAAGGGCAGATTTGCTGATTCCCTTGAGCCTGCTTTCGAAAAGACCAAGGCAGAACTCGGCAAGCGTGCACGTTCTGACGAGGATGTCCTCTCCTACATCGCTTTCCCTCAGGTAGCTGAGAAGTATTTCGATTACCGTGAAGAGCAGGAGAGCAACACCGTGAACTACACGATCGAGAAGAAGGAGGATTGATCTTCATGAATCCTGCATTATTATTGCTCGCGAGGGTTGCTGAAACTTCGGCTGAGGTTGCTGAATCTACTTCTGAAGTTGCCAATGCGGATAGAGTATATGGTATCGGTGAAGCACTTGGAGTTGCTCTCTTTGTATGGGCGATCGTATTCTGTGTGCTCTTCATCATCTTCGTCTGCATCCGTCTCTTCGGCGCAGTCGTCGGTTCCGCTACTAAGGCAAAAGCACCCGCTCCGGTAACACCTGCTGCCCCTGCTGCTGCACCTGCCGGGGAAGATGCCGGTGAGGAATTCTCTTCCGGTTCCCTGAAGCTCAAGGGCTGTGACGAGAAGACTGCTGCCATGATTATGGCGATCGTTAGTGACAACACCGGTATC
This sequence comes from uncultured Eubacteriales bacterium, assembly GCA_900317035.1. Classification (GTDB taxonomy): domain Bacteria; phylum Bacillota; class Clostridia; order Saccharofermentanales; family Saccharofermentanaceae; genus Scatonaster. Next base: position 21,275 of record ONFC01000043.1, on the reverse strand, counting down.
CCGCTGAATGAACTTATCTTTAAGTCCATTACGCTGGTGGAAGAAAAGTAAAGGAGAGACGCCAAGATGATTTATAACGTAACAATTAACGATAAAGTATATGAAGTTGAAGTAGAGAAGGGTAAGGCAAACCTTCTGAGAACAACAGATGTTGTTGCTGCTGCTCCGGCGGCTGCACCGGCACCCGCTGCCGCTCCTGCTGCTGCCCCGGCTCCGGCGGCTGCACCTTCCGGCCCGGTTTCCGGAACACCGGTTACAGCTCCGCTCCCGGGTACGATCCTGAAGGTCAACGTTACAGCCGGTCAGGCTGTTAAGGAAGGCGATCTGGTAGTCGTTCTCGAAGCTATGAAGATGGAAAACGAGATCTATGCTCCTTGCGCAGGTACCGTTGGCCAGATCCTTACATCCAAGGGCGCGACGGTAGCCACCGGCGACGTTCTCTTAACGATTTCTTAAGTTAGGAGGCCGCAAACCGTGTTTATTGATGCATTAAAAAATATATGGGAGTCGAGCGGTATTTACGCGATCACCTGGCAGCAGGCTGTCATGATCGTGGTTGCCGGTGTGCTGATCTACATGGCGATCGGCAAGAAGTGCGAACCGCTCCTTCTGCTCCCGATTGCTTTTGGTATGTTACTGAGTAACCTCCCGATCGCAGGTCTCTATCACTCTGAGATCTTCGCAGGAGGACATGTCCACTGGGATATGCTTGGCGGCGGAGATGCCAATATTGCTCCCGGACTTCTGGACTATATCTACTTAGGCGTTAAGCTGGGTATCTTCCCGTGCCTGATCTTCATGGCTGTTGGTGCGATGACTGACTTTGGACCCTTGATCTCCAGACCGTCGTCCCTCTTCATGGGTGCCGGCGCTCAGTTCGGTATTTCCTTCGCATTCGTCATGGCTTCCGTTATCGGATTTACAGCTTCTGAGGCTTCCTCTATCGCCATCATCGGTGGTGCAGACGGCCCGACAGCGATCTATCTGACCACGAAGCTTGCCCCGCATCTTCTCTCGGCGATCGCCATCGCGGCATATTCCTACATGGCATTGATCCCGATCATCCAGCCGCCGATCATGAAGGCGATGGTTCCGAAGAAACTTCGAAAGATCAAGATGAAGCAGACCCGTCCGGTCTCCAAGGTCGAGAAAGTCTGCTTCCCGATCATCGTTACCGTTATCTGCACCTTGATCCTGCCGTCTGTCGGACCGCTTCTCGGTATGCTGATGCTGGGTAACCTCTTTAAGGAGTCCGGCGTAACCGAGCGTCTTTCCGATACTGCCCAGAATGCACTGTGCAATATCGTTACGATCTTCCTCGGTGTTACCGTCGGTGCGACAGCAATGGGTGAGAACTTCTTAAAGCCGCAGACACTGTACATCATCGGTCTCGGTCTCATCGCATTTGCATTCTCCACTTTCGGTGGTCTCCTGATCGGACGTATCATGTGCGCTCTTTCCGGCGGAAAGATCAACCCGCTCATCGGTTCCGCAGGTGTATCTGCTGTTCCGATGGCTGCACGTGTATCGAACCTCGAAGGCCAGAAGGCTGATCCTTCTAACTTCCTTCTCATGCACGCCATGGGCCCGAACGTTGCAGGTGTTATCGGTTCTGCCGTAGCCGCAGGTACACTGCTTGCACTCTTCGGCTGATCCCGCCCGAAAAGCACCCGCCCCGCATAAAGCCGGAGGACAAGTGCTTTTCGAAAATGAGAAAACTGAATAGATCACTTCAAGGGCGTCTCATGATTCGGAGACGCCCTTCTTTTGCTTGGTGACAGGAAAGTCACGTAACCCTTCTCCCGATTTGATAACCTAAAATAGGGAATAAGGCAAACGCAGGAGATCATACTCCTGTATCCGTACGGAATTGTTTACGGAGGGTTCATATGGCAAAGAGATTGCGTGTGTTGGCAGTCGTATTGGCAGTTGCGTGTGTGCTGCCTTTTTCGGCATGCGGTAAGAAGAAATCCGGGAAAAGTAATGAGAAGGACACCCCGACAGTGGTGAAAGAGGACGATCCCTTTTTCAATGCGGAGATCAAAGAGCTGAAGCTTCCGATCGATCCGGGGAGAAAGCTGGATACCCAGTATGTTTCGAGCTGCCGGCTCATCGGAGACGTGGTACTGGTCGAGTATAACGTCAATTATGATGAAGAAGAGGATTATGATCCGGATAGTGTCGCGGAGTCTATGGCTCACGGGCAGGCTATCTATGATCTGTCCGGAAACCTGATCCATGAGATGAAGGCGGGAAACTGGGAGAACACGGTCGCAGCGACGATAGATAAGGCCGGCGATCTGTATTTCCTGGTAAGTGTCCCGAATGATCACTTCGAATATACGACCAAGCTCCGGAAAGTGAAAGACGGAAAAAGCGAAGATGTGATGGACGTTCCCGGTTCGGTCTCCGGTTCCGGGATGAATACTTCGGTTCAGATCCTGGACGATGGTAACTTTGCCATCAACCTGGGATCCGGCATTACTATCTATTCCAAAGAAGGGGAAAAAATATGCACGATCACAGATCCCGGAAGAATAGTATCCATGAATGTATATCAGGTCGAAGGAAAAAACTATATTCTTTCCAGAAACTCGTCTTTTGATGAAGCCGCCGATTCACAGTTCAAAGAAGTGGATCTGAAGACGGGGAAACTGGGTCAGGGCAAAAGTGCACCGCTCATGGGACATGGCACATCCTTGACCTGCAACGATAATAAACTCTATGCATTCAAGGGGTCAAAGGTCATAAGATATGACATAGGCTCCGGATCCTCGGAGACGGTATTTGACTGGAATGATACCGATGTGGATATGTGGCTCGTAAAAAATGCATCCTGTCTTCCGAAAAATGATAATGAGTACTATGCCGCATTTTCTGAGCGGATCGACGGTTTTTCGAGCAGAGCATGTCTTGTTTCACTGAAGAGAGCGGAGAAGAACCCGAATGCCGGAAAGACGATCATTACGGTCGGAATGCCGACACTGATGGCCGAGTGCAGCAAATGCATATGCAGCTATAATTCGGACATGACGAAAAAATCGAGGATCAAGCTGATCGACTATAAGGAACAGCTGCTCCTGGATGGAAAAGATCCGGATGAGACAACTGCGGAAGAGTACGTCCGTAAGGAGTTTCTGGCCGGACGTGTACCGGATATCCTTGTAGGATTTGATTCTGTAGGTGGATTTAAGAGCGATAATCTGATGGTCGATCTTGTTCCATATATCGATTCGGAAAATGGCCTGGACCGCTCGCTTTTCTATGACAATATTTTCCGTGCGATGGAAAAGGACGGAAAACTTTTCTTCGCACCGCTTACCTTTTCCGTGGAGACGCTGATGGTGAATGATAAGTTCATCCCGGAGAATGCTCCCTGGACATATAAAGGATTCTTAGAGACAGGGAGATCTGTTCCGGACGGGGTATCCTTCTATCCGTCAAAACTGAAGGGACGGCTTCTGGGAGATATGCTCCGAACGACGAAAGCAGAATTTCTCGATTATGAAAAGAAGACGGTCCACTTTGACAACGACGACTTCTATACGCTACTGGATATTGCAAAAGAATTCGGTCTGGATAAGATCCCGGATGATGAGCAGATGAAAGTAACCTATCTGGATGACGGAACAGCTATCTCGGAGGGCACTTTCATCACTCCGGAGGATAAGTTCAAAGAAGAGATCATTGCTGTCAGGGAAGCCTATGTGGTCAGTATGCTGACGTATGGCATGGAAAAATCATTTCTGAAAAATCATGCTTCCTACCGCGGATATCCCGGGAAAAACGGTGGAGGAAACGCCGTGATGTGTATCACTTCGATGGGCATTACTGCTGATTCGAAGAATAAAGACGAAGCATGGAATGTAATTAAAAGTTTCTATGAGAAGGAATCACAGATCGACCTGTGCGCGATCTATGGCCTTCCTATGAGAAGAGAATCATTCCGTGCTTCTTGCGAGAAAGAGATGAATGCAATACAGGCAAATAGAGCGCGCATGATTGAAGAATCAGGTGGTTATGAGGATCCGTCGCTGGATGATTTTGCGCCGGATATTCAGCCCAAGGATATCGATGATGTGGAAAAACTGATCCTTAGTATCGACCGCTCATTTGAAGGAGATGGCGCCATCGAGGATATCGTCATGGAAGAAGCAGGCGGTTATTTCGCAGGCTCGAGATCGAAAGAAGATACAGCAAAAAACATCAACAACCGCGGAAATATTCTCATGAAAGAGCGGGGGTGAGCGATATGGCAATTGTTCACTCGGGGAACCGGCGGAGGATCCTTTCGTCGCTGATGATCCTGTCCATGCTCCTTCCTTCTGCAGGATGCGGGAAGAGATCCAAATCGAAAACGGATGAGAAGGCGGACCTCTATTCATCCGGAAGAGTGATCCAAGAATCGGATCCGTATTTTACTGCGGATGTGAAGAAGGTCAATATTCCGGTGGATACGGGCAAAAAAGTAGAGTTCCTTACCACCACTGACTGTACGTATACCGGAGATGTCGCAATCGTTGCTTATTCGATCGGCTATGAACTTCCGGAGGAGATCAAGGAACTGGAGAAGACCGGACAGCCGATGGAAGATATACCCGGATTCAGTTATTCGGACTACTTAAAAAACGCAACGGGGATCTTTGATAAAGAGGGAAACCTGATCAAATCGATCGATATGGGTGAGGATCTGATCTATGGTGTCGCGACGGATAAAGAAGGTAATATCCATATGCTCTATTATCATTACATTCCGACGGTATACTCTGCGGATATGACAGCGGACCAGGAACCGACGATGTTCTGGATCGAAGTTTTTGACGGTTCAGGAAATTCGATCCGAAAGCTGCCGATCAACTCCGACGATACGGACAGGGATGGATGGGTCGACTGGAAGTCATCCTTTGCGATCCTGGAAGACGGTTCGTACTGTTATTCTGCTTCCGGGAAAATGTACATCTTCGGTCAGGATGGAAAACGCCTGCATCTGGTCACGGATCTCGGCCGTGAGATCCAGGGCAATATCCTCCGTCAGGATGGCAAAAACTATGTGCTTTCGCTTCTGCATGATCCGAATGCGGGAAATGAGTACCAGCTCAAGGAGATAGATCTGAAGACGGGAAAACTGGGCACCGGAACAGAGGCAGGTTCACTGGCTTCTTTTGATAATGTGATCGTCAATGAGGAGGGAGTGTTTGTTAACTCCTACAGCGGCTGTTTTAAGTATGACATGAAGACGGGGCAGACGGAGCAGGTCTTTTCCTGGAACGATTCGGACCTTGACCGCGCACAGATGAGAGACATCCGGTGCACGCCGAAGAGTGAAGGTGAGATCCTGGCCGTGGGCCACAAAGAATATACATACGATTATCCGTACCTGATCCGCCTGACCAGAGAGAAGGTAAATCCGCATGCCGGAAAAAAGATGCTTGTCATCGGTGGTGAGAATGTTTCTAAGATGAAAGAACTTGTGTCTTTCGCAAGCGTTTATTCGTCTAAACCGGAGAATGCTGCAAGAGTCGTCATCGTGGACTATACAGAAGGAATGAGTACGGATGCTGATTATTCCGAGATCGAGAAGAGTATCTATCTGGATACACTTACCGGAGCGGGGCCGGATATTCTGGTGAATCTCTTCGATTCGATTTCTTTCCGAAGTGACGCGATCATGGAGGATATGAATCAGTATATCGACGGAAGCCGCGGGATCGACAGAAAACTCTATTTCGATAATGTATTCCGCGTATGTGAAACGGATGGAGCGCTCTATCATATTCCCGTCCGATTTAATCTGGAGGGACTGATCGTCAACTCGGATCTGGTTTCGAATACATTCGGATGGACATATGACGAGTTCTTCGAGGCATCCGAGAAGATGCCGGAGAATGTGAGTTTCCTGGAGGGCGTTCTCTATAACGATCTTTTGAAACTGATGCTCGGCACGTCTCTTCCCCAGTTCGTGGACTACAAGAATAAAAAAGTCGATCTGGATAATGAAGAGATGAAAAGGATCCTTCAGATGGTGAAGAAATACGGTGTGGCGCAGATCCCGGATGATGAGGGTTATCAGTTTAAGACGGTCAAGCTGTCCGAAAACTCGAGACTGGAAGGTGAGATGGATATGACTGAGGAAAAGTTCAGGGAAGGCATGCTCGCCATCCGTGTCGGAGAAATTGCCCATGCTAGCGAGATCGGAAGTCAGAGGACACGTGGTGCGTCAAACCTGTCTTTCCTCGGATACCCGGCAACCAAGAAAACGGGGATGGCGGTGCATCCGAAGCTTACCATGGGTATTACTGCCTCGAGTGACAGTAAAGGTCCGGCATGGGACTTCATCCGGTCATTTCTCGAATATGAGACTCCATCGGGACTATATTCTTACGATGCTCCTGTCCGGATCGCTGAGTATGAAACAGAGTTTAAAAACATAAAGACGGAGGTCAACACTCATTATGACGAGTACCTCAAAGAAGATCCCGTATTCGCCCGTCTGATGTCCTACCGGGTCTCGGAAGGAGATATAGATGAGTTCCGCGAACTGGTAGAAGGTGCAACGATCTGCACCGGTGGCGATCCGGTGATCTTTAACATCATATGCGAAGAAGCGGCAGGTTATTTTGCCGGTGACCGGACGGAAGATGAAGTCCTGAAGAATATCCAGAACCGCGCCTCGATCGTGGTGAAGGAGCGGTAGGCGAGATCGCTGTGAAAGCGCAGCAGGAGTAGCCGCGGTGAGCGTGCCCGAGGCAGGGGCGATCGCGATAGGCACGATCGCGGATCTTATAACTGAATAGTGACCGTGAGTTTTTTCTCAGAGCCGGAGGCCGCAGTGATGCGGCCTTTGTGCTTGCTGACGATGGCCTTTGCCATGGACAGTCCGATGCCGTGACCGCCGGTTTCGGAATTTCTGGAAGCATCTGTCCGGTAGAAACGCTCGAACATATTCTTACATTCTTCCGCCGAGAGTGTCTCGCTCGTGTCGTTGGTCACTTCGATCCTGGCACCCTTTTTATAGCGTGTGGCAGAAACGTCGATATGTCCGTTTTCCGGACAGTATTTCACGGCATTGTCGAGCACGATCGACAGCAGAGATTCGATCGATTTCTTATCTCCCTGGATGTGGATGCCGTCTTCGATATTGGAGCTGATCGTCTTATTTGAGGCAGTCGCCACCGCGCCAAAAGAACCTGTCTGACTCTTCAGAAGTGCTGACAGATCAAGATCTTTCATCTCCAGGACCGTGGAGGTCTCCTCCATCTTGGAAAGTGAGATCAGGTCCTGCGTGAGCTCGGAAAGACGCTTCGTCTGGGCCTTGATGTCAGAGATCCATTCGCTTTCCGACTGTTCCATCTCCAGCACCTCGGCATCCGCTGTAATGATCGCCAGCGGAGTCTTGATCTCGTGACCGGCATCCGTGATGAAGCGTTTCTGCTTCTCGTAGCTCTCGGCCACGGGACGGACGATCCTGCCGGAGGCAAGAAATACGAGGATCCCTACGCCGATCAGGCAGAGGAGAGATACGAAAATACTGATATTCCGAAAGTTTCTGAAGTTCTGAAGTCCGATGCCGCAGTCACGGAAAATGACCATACGGCAGTTATTCTCATCCGGTTCACCGACGAGATAACGGTAGTCCCCGATAAAGCCGGACGAGCCCTTCCGGTCTAGTGCTTTTGCCGCATACTCGACAGCTTCGGATTCGGAGACGGCAGAGATACGGCCGGTATCTACGAGCACCGCATTCTCGGATTCGTCGAAAAGAACGGTAAAGTATCTGGTCTCATAGGCGAGTTCCGGGGAGTCGATACGGTCTTCGCGCAGCCACATAAAGGAGCGCTTCCCGGAGCGGAAATCATCATCCACGATGATCGTTGTCTCAATGTCAGTCAGCGTGTCATCCCCGTTCATGCCGGGCTTCGGAGGAAGTCCTTCCTTCGGTCCTTTTCCTCTCCCGTGCTCTTCAAAAGTACCGCCGTTTCTCATCAGAAGCTCGAGGATATCATCGCTCTCGGAGACGACCTGGCGGTAGTTGCTGACGTTGATGCCGCCGATCAGGATAACCATGACCAGCAGGACGGCGAGCATCGTGAGAAGTATTAAACGCATGCGGAGTTTGCGGATCATTTCTCCACCTCCAGAAAATAACCGGCATTCCGTGCGGCCTTGATCTTCACGTCAGATCCGACGGAGGTGAGCTTCTTTCTAAGATAGGACAGATTCGTCCATACGACGTTGATGTCGGCATCACTGTCGAGACCCCAGACCTTCTCCATGAAGCGGTCTGTAGAGATGAGGGCGCCGGGATTACTCATGAGATATTCCATCATCTGATATTCTTTTGCGGCGAGCCGGACAGAACCGGATGGACCGCTGAGCTCGAAGCTCTTCCTGTCGAGGACGATATTTCCGAAGCGGAGAGAATTATCCGCTGCTGTGGCGACGGATCTCGTGATCGCGCGGAGCCTGGCCAGAAGCTCCCTGCTCTCGAAGGGCTTGGTCAGGTAGTCATTCGCGCCGAGGTCCAGTCCTTCGACCTTATCGTCGATCTCAGAACGGGCGGTGAGCATCATGACCGGGATCGTGATGCCCTTCTCGCGGATCTTCCGCAGGACGGTAAATCCGTCCATCTTCGGCATCATGACATCAAGTACCGCGCAGTCATACTCTCCGGAAAGAAGATAGTCCAGCGCATCCTGGCCGTCATAGACGGCTTCCACGGAGTAATTATTCTTCGCAAGTATCGCGCAAAGTGCGCGGGAAAGTGATTTTTCATCTTCGGCAAGAAGTAAACGCATGGCCGGACTCCTTTTCTAATACTTACATTATACAGCAGAAATGCCTGTATCTCGGCGTTTTCTTTTTCTTTCATGCTTTAAGGCTGACTTAAGGTTACCATGCTAACCTTAAACCAGGATTAAAGAAACGGAGGAAAAAAGCATGTACACGCCGATGGTTTTTGAACGATATGAAAGAAAATATCTCCTGAGCCCGTCGGCGAAAGATGCGGTGCTCCGGGCGATGGAAGGCCGGATGGAGATCGATATGTACGGCAGGACCACGATCCGGAACATCTACTTCGATACAGAAGGATTCGATCTGATCCGCCGTTCGCTTTCCGGTCCGGAGTATAAGGAGAAACTCCGGATCAGAAGTTACCGGCAGGTGGAAGCGAAGGAAGATGTTTTCGTTGAACTTAAGAAAAAATATAAAGGGATCGTCTATAAAAGACGGATCGAAGTCCCGGCATTTCAGGCGATGGACTGGCTTATCGCAGGCGGGGAAAAACCGGATCTTCTAAGTAGATCTGAGCAGCCGAACTTCCGCCAGATCAGAGATGAGATCGATTATTTTCTCCGCCGATATGAAGGATCCGGGCTTTCTCCGAAGGTGTTCCTCAGTTATGAAAGAGAGGCCTATGCCCCGGTAAGCGGAAGCAAAGAGGATATCCGGATCACCTTTGATACGAATATCCTGGCAAGGGACCGGGACCTGTTCCTGAGCTCTCCTGCCTATGGCAGCCCGGTGCTGGATCAGGACCTCACCGTGATGGAAGTGAAAGTCCCTCGTGACGGCGCGATCCCCATGTGGCTCGCCAGGACCTTCTCAGAAAACGGGATCGTCAGAAGTTCTTTTTCCAAATACGGGAAATACTATAAGGAAACAGCCGGAGCCCGGCAGAAGATCATCGGAACAATGGAACGGGAAGACCTTCCCGCACTGCATATGAAAGGAGAACTGCTCTATGTCTAACGATCTATATACAACACTTATGGGAAACACGACCGTATCTTACTCGGGATTTCTGCTGCCGGTCCTGGCCGCTCTCTTCCTCGGCATCGTCTTCGCGATGGCATATATGTACCGCGCCAGAAGGAGCAGAAGCTTCATCGCGACACTGGCGATCCTTCCCGCCGTCGTCTGTGTGGTCATCATGGCAGTCAACGGAAACATCGGCGCAGGTGTCGCTGTGGCGGGTACTTTTAGCCTGGTAAGATTCCGCTCGGCGCCGGGCACCGCCAAAGAGATCACGGCCATCTTTATCGCGATGGCGGGCGGCCTTCTCTGCGGCATGGGATTTCTGATCTATGCGGCGATCTTCATCCTGATCATGAGCTTCGTGCTCGTGCTCTACAGCTTGATCGGCTTCGGCGAAGAAGATAACAGCAGAAGAAAGAGCCTTCGGATCGCGGTTCCGGAGAATGTGGACTACGGAAAAGAATTCGACGAGGTCTTCTCCGAGTACACCACCTCCCACCGCCTGATCTCCGCAAAGACCGCGGGAATGGGCTCGGTATTCAAACTGTCTTATGACATCACACTGAAGGATGATTCCTCGGGAAAAGCACTGATTGACGCACTTCGGTGCAGAAACGGAAATCTGGAGATCCAGATGTCGATCGTGATGCCGAGAGAAAATGAGGAACTCTGACGGGCATGCGGAGGATGCCTGAAAAGATCCGCGGGAGATGGCTTGAACGTGGAAAGGAAGATAGATAAGAAAAGACGGCAAAAAGCCGGGAAAAGGAGATAACGATGAAAAAGGAAATGTACATGAACAGGAAAAAGATTCTGGCGCTGACACTGAGCGCCGCAATGATCGCAGGAGGATCGTTCGCACTTGCAGCCTGCAAGGATAAGTCTTCCTCAGATACAGAAAAAACAGCCGCAGATGAGAGTGCGGATGAATCTGAAGTAGCAGCGGACAGCACGAAGAATGCGGCGGATAAAAACGGCAAAAACACTTCCGGGAACGGATCTTCCGGCTCGGTCGAACTTCTGAAACTGACGGATAAGGACCAGGATACTTCTTATAACGAAGCGGAATCCGAGAAGATCGAACTTACGGAAAATGCAGGAAAGATCAACATCACGAAGGAAGGTACCTATATCGTTACCGGATCCACGAATAGCGGCATGATCATCATCAATGTCGGATCAGAGGAAGATGTCCACCTCATCCTCCGTGACTGCGAGATCAATAGTCCGACTTCTGCGGCAATCTATGTCATCTCCGCAGACGAGGTGTATATCACACTCGAAGGCGAGAACAAACTCAGCAATGGAGGTGCTTTTACCGCGATAGACAGTAACGATATCGACAGCGTCATCTACAGTAAAGATGACCTCACCATCAATGGATCCGGCAGCGTGGAGATCACGTCACCGGCCGGTCACGGCATCGTGTGCAAGGACGATCTGGTGCTGACCGGAGGCACTTACACAATCACCGCAAAGGAAGACGGCATCAATACGAATGACTCCATCCTCTTTACTGCAGGAACTTACACGATCGAATGTAAAGACGATGCGATCCATACCGACGGCATGCTCGAGTTCGAGGGCGGCACCTACACGATCGACGGTGCAGAAGGCCTTGAGGGCACTTATGTCATGATCAATGACGGTGACTTCACGATCAATGCGAGCGATGACGGCATCAATGCCGGACAGAAATCCGATGCGTATACACCGACGATCGAGATCAACGGCGGAAACCTCAAGATCACCATGGGGCAGGGAGATACGGACGGCATCGACAGCAATGGCAACCTCTACATCAATGGCGGAAATATCGAAGTAAATGCGCAGAATCCGTTTGACTACGACGGTGAGGGCCAGCTCAACGGCGGAAAGGTCATCGTGAACGGACAGGAGACCACATCCCTCACGAATCAGATGATGGGCGGCCGCGGCGGCTTCCAGAAAAACGGACAGGACGGATTTCAGGGAAATGGTGATAACGGCTTTTCCGGAAACGACGGCCAGGGAGACTTCCGTGGCGGCCGCGGCGGTAAAGGCCGGGGAGCTTTAGATGGACAAAACGGCGGCCAGATGCCGGATGGCATGAC
>ONFC01000043.1:0-9390 GCA_900317035.1 uncultured Eubacteriales bacterium | reverse complement strand
GGAATGACTCCTCCCGACGGAATGACTCCCCCGGACGGCCAGACTCCTCCCGACGGAATGATGCAGGAGGATGACCGGGAAACAGCATGAGTGCGAAACGAGTGCTTTTCTGATACAATAAGGCTATAACATCCCGAGTGAGAAGGAGGTTCGGCCATGAAAAACGAGATCATTGGTTTTCATAGAGAGTATGAGGAAAACGGCTGCTTCTGCAACTGGTACCCGGCGGAATTTGACTACGCCGGCAGGCATTACCTCCACTCCGAGCAGTTCATGATGTATCAGAAGGTCATGATGTTCGGCCAGACCGCACTCGGCGATGAGATCATGCACACCGCAGATCCGGAACAGTGCAAGATCCTGGGAAGAGAATTCTTCGACGGCTTTGACGCCGCCCTCTGGAAAAAGACCCGTTTCGTCGTTGTAAAGCGCGGTATCCGCGCGAAGTTCTCGCAGAATCCGCAGATGCTTGAGACGCTTCTGGCGACTGGAAACGCGATCCTGGCGGAGTGTTCCCCGCGTGATAAAGACTGGGGCATCCTGCTCTCGACATCCGATCCGGAGGTCCAGGACATCACGAAATGGAGAGGCGAGAATCTTCTCGGCCAGGTCCTGATGGAAGTCAGAGAAGAGCTTCGTGAGGAACTCCGTGTCACCGCTGACGGCGGTACTTTCCCTTATGAAGATGCGACGGAAAAAGAACCTGTGTCCGAGTGGGAGATGCTCCCGGGAGAGCTCATCCGTATCCCGCAGTTTAAGGCGACGATCCTGGCATATACTGATACGATCGGCTGTGTTGTGGGATCAGAAGAGAGCAGAAACGCATTCTTCTTCGACAGATCTTTTGCGGACTGGGAAGCCCTGATCAAGGGCGGATCGGCGGCAGCGCACGGACTCCCGATCGTCGGATTCTTCGAGATGAAGCAGGATATCTACGACATTGCCAGAAGACTGGATAATCAGGTCGTAGCAGTACCCTGTGAGGAAGACGAAGACTGATCCCGCAGCAAAAAATAAAAAGTCGACAAAAATGTCGCTGTATGCGCCTTCTAAAGAAACGTATACAGCGACTTTTGCATAAAGTCGACCAAACTGTCGCTGCAAGAGACTGTTAAAGTAACGTAAACAGCGACTTTCACCAAAAGTCGACAACTGCATGGATTATCACATAGACTTTTTCTTCTTATGCTTGTGGACCAGTACGATCGTGGTCACGGTTCCCGCGATGACCACTGCGCTTCCTACGCCGGCCAGAACATAGACGATCGTCGGGACGCCATCATCTGATTTTGGTGGTATTTTTCTGCCTGTCTTTTTCTTCTTTTTTGTTTTGTTTCCTTTGGCAGGGGTAGGAGTCGGATCCTGATCCTCTATCGGTGTTGGCGTCGGCGCAGGAGTAGGTGTCGGAGTGGTGCTGGGCACCGGATCGATGGGAGCAGGAACAGTCAGCTGATTGTCCGGGACAACGAAATTGGAGTTCACATCGATTTCCCCGAGGGCGGCGGCATTCTCCTGGAACTGCTTGACCGCAGCATCTCTGTCCATATCGCCGAATGCGTACGAAAGTGCGTCGGAACGGAATTCGTCTCTCAGTCCGGAATAAGCATACTCGCCATACCCGCCTGTAACAGGACAGATGGTTTCCTTGATCAGGAAGGCGAGAGGGTTCACGTTGCCGAGAAAGGGATCAGAAACATTCAGCATATTCATGACTTTAGTGGATGTGACTCCATTACAAATGCCATCGGTGTATGCCCCGGATGCAAAAGAATACTGGAATCCGTCCGGTGTAGCGTCCAGTGTCAGCCACTCGACAAAACGGGAGATGAATTCTTTCTTATCTTTATTCTCTACAGAGTCTTTTCTGGCGACGACCCCGGTTCCGCCCCAGACAAAAGATACCGGTGCCGGGCACACGCCCCAGTCGTTATAAGCAGGCGAGCCGGATTCACAGTTATATTGCATAGTATAATGCAGGAACCAAAGTGGCCCCATAAAAGAGAATACTTGCCGCTGTTTGCCTGTCTTCTGGTCAGTGCCTGTGCCGGCCATATCGTTCTCCCATTCCTTGGTCCAGGAACCGGTTCCGTTTGTATATCCGCCGTCTTCCATGATTTTGCTCAGATCCAGGAAAACTGCCCTGCTGGGGTCAAGCGTGAGACTTCCGTCTTTTACCCATGGAGCGCTGGCGCCGTAGTTACAGACATTCCACACATCATCCAGGGAGGAGGCCATCGCGTAATTATGCGATTTCAGGATCTCACATGCTTCGAGGTATTTGTTCCAGTCGCCGGTGGCGCCGCCGATCTGCTCCATTACGGTCATAGGATCATCTGAGCCGAAGACCTCACGGGCGATCGATCTTCTATAGTAGAAAAGACCGGAAGTATTCTCGTATGGAAGTGCTTTTATAGTACCGGAAGAATCTTTTCCGATAGTTTTCGCAACATCGGACAGTTCTGCATTCTCGATCTTCGCGTCCAGATCGTCGATGAAATCGGAATAGGGAGCACTTAAAGAAGCAAACTCGCCTTCGACGAAATCATACAGGTAATCGAACTCAGGAAGATAAATATCCGCCGGAGTGTCGCCGCCCAGCATCATCCAGGTCATCGTATAATAATCGAGGCCGCCTGGTGTCGGACGGTAGGTGACGACCTTGTATTTCTCATCCAGATCAGGATTCTTTTCCAGAAAAACCTTGACGAAACCATGAAGATCGCCGGCGGAACTGTATGTGTAGATCGTAATGTTTCCGTGCCCCGCTTCATCTGATTCGTACATCGGCGCGGCGGTGGTGGGGTCCGCGAGGACCATTGATCCGTAGGTGCCGGATACGCTCAGAAAAAGAGCACAGGAAGTAAGTATGGAAAGAATACGTTTTTTCATGAATCAATCCCCCCAAAAAGCATAACCCCCATATATTATAGTGCTTTTGGCAAGAAATGACGAATCAAAATGTGCACAATTACGAGGAGAAAAACTTGTGCAGATTGAGTTAGCACTCTCACCTTGACAGTGCTAATTTCGGTTCTATAATAGGAGTTGAACAAAGGAACGAAGATCCAGATAGAAGATAAGACCTCCGCCCCCAAGTCCGATAACATTTATGATTGGAGGAATGATGTATGTTATCGTTATTTGGTGAGAACTTATTTGATGATTGGATGGGCTTCCCGATGAGAGAGCTCGCGAATGTAGACAAGAGACTCTACGGCAAGAATGCAAGTCACGTCATGAAGACCGATGTCAACGAGACGGACGAGAACTATGAACTCGAGATCGACCTTCCGGGTTTTAAGAAGGATGAGATCAATGTAAAACTCGAGGACGGCTACATGACGATCAGTGCTGCGAAGGGTCTCGACCAGAGCAAGAAGGATAAGAAGGGCACGATCATCCGTCAGGAGAGATATGCCGGTGCGATGTCCAGAAGTTTCTTTGTCGGTAATGCCGTCAAGACAGAAGACGTCAAAGCGAAGTTTGAAGACGGTGTCCTCAAGCTCGATATCCCGAAGAGAGAACTGAATCTCCCGGGCAACAATACGATAAACATCGAAGGCTGATACCTCCTGTTTATGTGGCAGGGCCGGGCGATCGGCCCTCGTCACCCCACAGTAAACATTTCGTTTCCATAAATACACTCCCGTAAAATCAGGTAGGATCAAATAGTTAAGCCGCTGTTTGATCCTATCTTTTTTTCGATGGGGTCGGACGATCGGAAGAGTGATATTTTTAAGGATTTCCACCAGATTTCTCACTTAGTATCGGTTTTTGGAAATCTGCTGGAAATCGTCTTCCCGCGCGAAAAGCACTAACCGCCTTCAACACGAATCGAAACTCGATCAAACTATAAGCAAAAAGAAATCTCTCTAGTGGCGAGTTTTGCGACGGCCAGCGCCAGCGCTACTAATACTCGCCTGAAAGAAAAAAAGAAATCCCGCTGGCGGGAGTTTTGCGTAAGCAAACTGTCTGAACCGCAAGCGGGATATACTTTTTTAGTTTAATTTCGGCGAGTATTAGTAAGCAATACCCTGAGCCATCATAGCGTCTGCGATCTTCTGGAAACCAGCGATGTTAGCGCCGAGAACGAGGTTGTCTGCATCGCCATATTCCTTAGCAGCTGCGGAAGCGTTCTTGTAGATGTTCTGCATGATGCCCTTGAGCTTAGCGTCAACTTCTTCGAATGTCCAGGACAGACGAGCGGAGTTCTGGCACATCTCGAGAGCGGATGTAGCAACACCACCGGCGTTGGAAGCCTTACCAGGTGCAAAGTAAACACCGTTCTGCTGGAAGTAGATGGTAGCATCCGGAGTTGTCGGCATGTTAGCACCCTCAGCAACGAACTTCACGCCGTTAGCAACGAGCTCTTTTGCATTGTCGAGGTCGAGTTCGTTCTGTGTTGCGCACGGAAGAGCGATATCGCACTTTGTGCCCCACGGACGCTTGCCCTCTGTGTAAACAGCGGACGGAACAGCCTTAACATACTCGCTGATTCTTCCACGCTTAACGAGCTTGATCTCCTTAACAACGTCGAGGTTGATGCCGTTCTCATCGTAGATGAAACCGTTACTGTCAGAAAGTGTAACGACCTTAGCGCCGAGCTGTGTAGCCTTCTCGCAAGCGAAGATAGCAACGTTACCGGAACCGGAGATAGCAACTGTCTTGCCTTCGAAGGATGTGCCCTTTGCCTTGAGCATCTCAGCTGCGAAGTAGCAGAGACCATAACCTGTAGCCTCTGTACGAGCGAGGGAACCACCCCAGGAGAGGCCCTTACCTGTAAGTACGCCAACATAGTCGTTGTTCAGTCTCTTGTACTGGCCGTACATATAACCGATCTCACGAGCGCCTGTTCCGATATCGCCGGCCGGTACGTCTGTGAACTGACCGATGTGCTTAGAGAGCTCTGTCATGAAGCTCTGGCAGAAACGCATAACTTCGCGGTCGGACTTGCCCTTCGGGTCGAAGTCGGAACCACCCTTACCACCACCGATCGGAAGACCTGTGAGGGAGTTCTTGAAGCACTGCTCGAAGCCAAGGAACTTCAGGATAGAGAGGTTAACGGAAGGATGCAGACGGAGACCGCCCTTATAAGGTCCGATGGAGGAGTTGAACTGTACACGGAAACCACGGTTTACCTGTACCTTACCCTGATCATCCAGCCACGGAACACGGAATGTGATGATACGCTCCGGCTCTACCATTCTTTCCATGAGGGACTCTGCCTCATACTCCGGGTGACGGTCGATGACCGGCTCGAGAGACTCGAGAACCTCGAGAACAGCCTGATGGAATTCTTTTTCGTTAGGATCTCTTGTCAGGATCTTTTCGTAAACACGCTTTAAATACTCATTCTTAAGTGCCATGTTTTCTTTCCTCCATATAAAATCTGAAATCAATTTGCTGTTTCCCCGGGTGTTTCCTTTCGAAAAGCACTTGCGCCCGAAGTTCCAGCTCAACATTTGTCATTATACAACCGCTTATAGGATTTGCAAATAGAAATATGCAGATTTTTGCAAGAAGAATAAAAATCGTTGCAAAAAACTGTTTCTTTTTTCACCTTGCGCAAAAACAGGATGATCTGCCTGTTTTCGCCGTTCGACGGATAAAAGCACATAGCTTCGCCTGAGGGGAAGAAAAAGCCACGGACGGAGAATAATGAAATTTTGAGAGATGAAAGTTGCAAAAATGAGTGCTTTTAGAGCGGGAAGAGGGGGGATAGGAGCGATCCCCGCGTACTCCGACGGGGGTGAAAGTCAGGATCCGGCCGGGTCTTTAGCGCCGCTTGTATCTGCGCTGCCAGCATTTGCGCGGTAATCGCGGACGCCGATGTGAAGTGCTTTTTCCGGGCAGGCGCGGACGCAGTCGCCGCAGCGGATGCACTCCATGCTGTTCGGCTTTCTGCTCGGATCGATATTCATCTTGCAGGATCTTGCGCAGGCGCCGCAGTGAACGCAGGCGGATTCATCGAGGTGCATGCGGACCAGGGCGAAGCGGTTGAAGAACCCGTAAAAAGCGCCTAACGGGCAGAGGTATTTGCAGAACGGGCGATAGACGATGAGGCCCGATACGAGGATGATGCCGAGCACGATGAGCTTCCAGTTGAAGAGCCATCCGAACTGCGGGCGGATGAACTCTGTAGTGAACCACGTGATGATTCCCGCGATGGTACCGGACGGGCAGACGTACTTGCAGAATGCCGGCGTCAGCGGCAGGGAGAGAGGAAGCAGGATCACCAGGACCAGAAGCACGATGTACTTCAGATACCGGAGGTATTTGTCGAGCTTGAACTGATTCTTCTTATAGAAAGGGATCATATAAAGAAGATCCTGCAGAAATCCGAAAGGACAGAGAAAACCGCAGACGATGCGGCCGAGGAGCGCGCCGAAGAAGATCAGGAGCCCCAGGACGTAGTAGGGGAAACGGAAGGTCATTCCGCTCAAGAAATTCTGGAGAGATCCGACCGGGCAGGCGCCGATGGCACCCGGGCAGGAATAACAGTTCAGGCCCGGGACGCAGACATTCTTCGCTGCGCCGGTATAGATTCTACCAGTGAAAAAACCTTTGAAATTCGCATTCTGGATAAGCGTGGCGACGGCCTGGATGCCGTGCCTTCTTACGGAGTTTTGCTTAGCTTTCTTTTCCGGAACTTCCTTATCCAATGCCGATACACTCCATGCAGATCCTTCTGGCCTTGTTCAGGACAGATGCCGCCTGCCCGGACAGAAGACCGGTAACGATCAGTCCGATGCCGATCAGCATAAAGATCACGGCGAGCAGGTTTTTCTTAAAAAGAAGTTCCTTCATAGAGACCTCTCGGGAAAGTGCTTTTACTTAAGGAAACTCTCGACCAGTTCTGCCCAGTTCTCGTAGGAGTTGGCGCCAACGATCGCATGCTCGCTGTAGCCATTGGAAGCGGGGAGGATGTGGCCGTTCTGATCGATAAAGATCGTGGTCGGGACATATCCTGTCTGATAGATGTCGAAAGCCTGATCGTAGATCGCGATCGGGTAGGTCGTGCCGGCAGACTTGACGACGGATTTTACATCGTCGAGCTGATCGGTCGCGGAGAATACGCCGATGATATAAAGACCCTTATCCTTATAGTTCTCGTACAGTTTCTCGATCTCCGGCATCTCGCTGACGCACGGTCCGCACCAGGGTTCCCAGAAGTTGATCATGGTGACCTTGTGCTTGCTGAATTCATTCTCGTTGATGGTATTTCCATCTAAGTCGGAGATGGTGAAGATGATGTCCGGAGAATAATACTCATCAGTAGAGTCTTCCGCGGATTCGGAGGTCGTGAACGCCATGAAATCTTCTTTCGGCTCGGAGACAAATGCTCCGGAAAGTTCTTCCGATGTGGATGTGGATGTGGATGTTCCGGTCAATGCTTCGAGGTCTGTCTCGTCATCTACATATTTCGAGACATCGTCTTTGAGATCCTCGACCTTCTCTTCAAGATCTTTCTTGATCTTTTTTCCCTCTTCCTTTGCCTTGTCCGGTGAGCATGCAGAAAGCGACAATGCCATCAGTACAGCAACAATAGCGGTCAGTTTCTTTTTCATTCGTTTCTCCTTTTTTACGAACGGCTTCCTTTATACCGTCGTTCCGTCTTTGCTTTCATCATAAAGCAGATATGTTTCGATGAGTGCTGCCCAGTCTTCGTAAGATCTGGCTCCCGTGAAGAGCTTCTCGCTATCCGAAGCTGCGATAGGAAGCAGCCATCCGTGTTCATCCACGAAGATCGTGGTCGGAACATATCCGGTCTGGAACCTTCCGAAGGCTTCATCGTAAGTTGCGATCGGATACGTGATCCCGGCATCCTTCATGACCTTTTCCACGTCGCTTGCCATTCCCGTGCTGGAATAGACACCGATCACATAGAAGCCCAGGGCTTTATAATTCTCATACAGTTTTTCAATGTCCGGCATCTCCTGGATGCAGGGGCCGCACCACGGTTCCCAGAAATTGATCATGGTCAGTTTGTGCAGGGAGAATACCGATTCATCGATCGAGTTCCCTTCCGTGTCACGGATCGTGAACGTCATTTCCGGGAAATAATCCTCTCCGACGGATACGTCCGGATTAGATCTCTTGGCTTTTCTACAGGCGGTACATGCGATGAGCGACATTGCCATCGCGATTGCCAAAGCGGCAATAAGCTTCTTCTTCATGGTAGCAGTAATTTCCTTTCAAAAATTACCCCCTGTTTTACAGCCGTGCCTTAAAATCGTCATAGCTGAATGTTTTTACGTTCACGGCATCTCCGCCTTCTTCCAAAAGCCAGACCGAAGGAAGCGGCATACCATTGAACGTATTGTCTTTTACCATAGTATACATAGCCATGTCAAGAAAATATAGTCTGTCACCGACAGAAAGTTCTTTTTCAAATGAGTAATCGCCGATGACATCGCCTGCCAGACAGGTGTTTCCGGCGAGCCTGTACGTATATGGTTTTTCTCCCGCGTCAAAAGCACTTTTCAGCGGCGGACGGTAGGGCATCTCCAGTACATCGGGCATGTGACATGCGGCAGACACATCGAGGATCGCGATCTTCATACCGTTCTCGACGATATCCATAACGGTGCCGATCAGATACCCCGCGTCGATCGCCACGGCTTCGCCGGGCTCAAGATACACGGTAACATTATATTTCTCGGAGAGGCGCTTCACCTCGGAGATCAGGCCCTCTCTATCGTAGTCGTCCTTCGTGATGTGGTGGCCGCCGCCAAGGTTCAGCCACTTGATCTGCGGAAGGGAAAGAAGGTCGCCGAATCTCTCTTCGATAACCTTGATGGTACGGGAAAGCGGCCCGAATCCCTGCTCGCAGTGGGTGTGGAAGTGAAGACCCTCGATACCGGAGAATACGGATGCATCCCAGATCTCTGCTGTAACGGGGACTTCGGATCCGGTAACCGAACCGGTGGCGCTTTCTGAAGATGCGGCAGAACACAGCTCGCGGTCAAGAAGTTCACGCAGGATCCCGAGGCGGGAGCCCTTTACGCAGGGATTATAGATATCCGTCTCGATCTCGGAGTATTCCGGGTTCATGCGGAGCCCGAAAGACGGGGTATTCGAAGCTGCGGCACCGTCAGTTCCATCGTGGGATTCCGAGGCTTCAGCGCGAGTGCTTTTCGCAAAGGAAAGCGCGCGGTCGCGGTGAGTCTTCCACTGATTGATCGAGTTGAAGATGATGTGATCGCAGATCGGCAGGAGTTTCTCCATGTCCTCGGAAGTAAAGGCCGGGGCATAGACGTGCGTCTCTTTTCCGAAAGGCTTTCCCATCTCCTCGTAACCGAGACGCGCTTCGTGGTAACCGCTCGCGGTCGTCCCGGAGAGGTATTTACTGAGCTCCGGATATGTCGCGTAGCAGGAAAAAGCCTTCTG
>ONFC01000039.1 GCA_900317035.1 uncultured Eubacteriales bacterium | reverse complement strand
TCGTATTTAACTACGATTATTTCGGAAAAGACCGTGGCGTGACAACGATTGCGGGTCCTTTTGCCGAGGCAAAGGAAGAATACATCCTGTAACCGGAATCGGTTTTCTCAAAACTATACGGCGTTCCCGTCTGCAATCAAGCGGCGGGAACGTTTCTTTGTCATTTTTGACGAAATTCTCCTTATAATATAAAAAATATACTCACAAATGGCTTCGTATGTTATAATGACGGGAGCTTTTGGAAAAGTAGAGGTTTTACTATGTATAAAAAAGTATCGCCGGATATGAAGTTTATCGATCGCGAGAAGGAAGTACTGGCTTTCTGGAAAGCAAATGATATCCAGAAGAAGTCTATCCGCCCGGAAAAGGACGGAACTCCGAATTTTACGCTGTATGACGGCCCGCCGACAGCAAACGGCAAGCCGCACATCGGACATATTAAGACCCGTGTAATTAAGGACGTTGTTCCGAGATACCATACCATGAAAGGCGAGCACGTACAGTTTAAGGCGGGCTGGGATACCCACGGCCTTCCGGTTGAACTGGAAGTCGAGAAGATGCTCGGCATCAACGGTAAGCCCCAGATCGAAGAGTACGGTGTAGAGCCTTTCATCAAAAAGTGTAAGGAATCCGTCTGGAAGTATAAGGAAGAATGGGAGCAGATGTCTGACCGTGTAGGTTTCTGGGCAGACATGGAGCACCCGTATGTAACATACGACAACACATACATCGAGTCCGAGTGGTGGGCTCTTAAGACTCTCTGGGATAAGGGAATGCTCTATAAGGGCCATAAGATCGTTCCTTACTGCCCGCGCTGCGGTACTGCGCTTTCGAGCCATGAGGTTGCCCAGGGATATAAGGCGGTAAAAGAGAACTCCGTATTCGTACGCTTCAAGACAGTGGGCGAAGAGGATACCTACTTCGCAGCATGGACGACCACACCGTGGACACTTCCATCCAACGTCGCTCTCTGCGTAAGCCCGACAGATGAGTATGTAAAGATCGCTGTTCCGAAGGATCTTGATGGTACAGAGAAGAAGGTCATGTACTATATGGCCGGCTGCCTCGTCCCGCAGCTCTTTGATGAGTATGAGATCATTGAGAGATATCAGGGAACTGATCTCGTCGGTAAGAAATATGAATCTCTCTTCCCGTATTCGGAAGATGAAGTGAAAAAGAGCAGGAAAGAAGCCTTCAAGGTTTGCGCGGATAGCTATGTTACGATGAGTGACGGTACCGGTATCGTTCATATCGCACCGGCATTCGGTGAAGATGACGCCCGCGTCGGCCGTGACAATGACCTGCCGTTCGTACAGCTCGTTAAGGAAGACGGTACGCTTCCGGAGGCATGTGATGAATTTGCCGGCCTTTTCGTAAAGGATGCGGATCCGCTCATCATCAAAAAGCTTAACATGGAAGGCAAACTCCTGAAGAAGATGCCATATGAGCATGATTATCCGTTCTGCTGGAGATGCGATACTCCGCTCATCTACTATGCAAGATCCTCCTGGTTCATCGCTATGACAAAGGTCAAGGATGCACTTGTGAAGAGCAACCGTATGGCGAACTGGTATCCGGAAACGATCCGTGACGGCCGTATGGGCAACTTCCTCGAGAACGTTGTTGACTGGGGTATCTCCCGTGAGCGTTACTGGGGTACGCCGCTTCCGGTATGGGAGTGCGAATGCGGACACCGTGAGTGCATCGGTTCTATCGAAGAACTGAAGGCGAAGTCTACTGACTGCCCGGATGAGATCGAGCTGCATAAGCCTTATGTAGATAATGTACATGTTACATGTGAGAAGTGCGGCAAGCCGATGACACGTGTTTCTGAGGTTATCGACTGCTGGTTCGACAGTGGTGCGATGCCGTTTGCCCAGTTCCACTATCCTTTCGAGAACAAGGAGTTCTTCGAGTCTCACTATCCGTGCCAGTTCATCTCTGAGGCACTTGACCAGACACGTGGCTGGTTCTATTCGCTTCTTGCGATCAGCACACAGCTGTTCGGAAGATCTCCGTTTGAGAACGTAATCGTTATGGGTCTCGTTCAGGATAAGGACGGAATCAAGATGAGTAAGCATAAGGGCAACGTAGTTGACCCGTGGGATATCCTGAACCGTCAGGGCGCCGATGCGGCAAGATGGTACTTCTACAGTGCCAATGCACCGTGGCTGCCGTCCCGTTTCGACCATAGCAACGTGGATAAGATCCTCGGTAAGTTCATGGGCACGCTCTGGAATACATATTCCTTCTATATCCTCTATGCGGAGATCGATCAGTTCGATCCGACCAAGTACTCTCTCGAGTACGACAAGCTCTCCGTTATGGATAAGTGGATCCTGTCCAGACTCGCTTCTCTGGAGAAGATCGTTGACAGTAAGATGCAGGGCTATGACATCACCGGTGCCTCCCGTCTAATGGAGACATTTGTAGATGACCTGTCGAACTGGTATGTACGCCGCGGCCGTGAAAGATACTGGGGCGGAGATATGACACAGGATAAGATCAATGCATTCATGACGCTTTATACTGCACTTGAGCAGTTCACACGTCTTGCTGCTCCGTTTATCCCGTTCATGACAGAGTCCATCTACCAGAATCTCGTACGTTCTGTGGATGAGAATGCTCCGATGTCTATCCATATGTGCGACTATCCGGTAGCAAATGAGGCCTGGATCAATGAGGAACTCGAGCGTAACATGGATGATGTCCAGCAGATCGTTACTCTTGCACTTTCCTGCCGCCAGCAGGCAAATCTCAAGATCCGTCAGCCGCTCAGCAAACTCTATGCAGTTTGTGAGGATGAGCTTCCTGAGGAGTACCAGTCGATCATCAAAGAAGAACTGAATGTGCACGAAGTCGTTTTCCTGAAGGATGCTTCGACACTTCTGGATTATAAGTTTAAGCCGCAGCTGAGAACACTCGGAAGAAAACTCGGCGCGAAGCTCAATGCTGCCAAGGAAGTCATCGCGGCTCTCCCGGGTAAGGAGACCATGGCTGCTCTTGAGGCAGATGGCAAGATCACGATCGAAGTCGAAGGCGAGTCTTTCGAGCTCCTGACAGAAGATCTCCTGGTTGAGAACGTTCAGCCGGAAGGCCTTTCCACACAGGCAGATAAGGGATTTACAGTATCCCTGGATACTAAACTTGATGATGCGCTGATCGAGGAAGGCTTCGTCCGTGAGATCGTTTCCAAGATCCAGAATCAGAGAAAGAGCTCCGGATTTGAGGTTACTGACCGAATCACTGTGAAGTATTCCTGTGATGAGAAACTGAAGAACGTATTTGCCAAGTATGGCGATCAGATCGCAAAGGATGTTCTCGCTACGGAGATCTCGGAAGGTTCCGATGATGCTTCCAAGGAATGGGATATCAACGGAGAGAAGGTCACACTTTCTCTTGCCAAGGTGTAATACTGTAAGTTAGGAAACAAGGTATGTTATTTAGAATTCTACAATCGGATGCACCTATGTCTGAAAAGATCATCGAGCTGACCTTGATGATCATGGTGCTTTCGTTTACCTTCTCTGTCCATGAATTCATGCAT
The DNA here is from genome assembly GCA_900317035.1 of uncultured Eubacteriales bacterium. Classification (GTDB taxonomy): domain Bacteria; phylum Bacillota; class Clostridia; order Saccharofermentanales; family Saccharofermentanaceae; genus Scatonaster. Next base: position 11,447 of record ONFC01000039.1, on the reverse strand, counting down.
GCATGGGTCGCGGAAAAGATGGGGGATGACACGCCGAGACGTCAGGGCAGGATCACGCTGAACCCGCTGGCGCATTTTGATCCACTGGGAACCATTATGCTCCTTCTTGCCGGGTTCGGCTGGGCGAAGCCTGTCCAGTATAATCCGAGTAACCTGAAGAGATTCAAAAGATCTACCTGTGAGCGGCTTATCAGCCTGGCGGGTGTTTTTGCAAACTATGTGACAGCGATCATTTCATCTTTGCTTATGGTCTTTGTCCTGGCATTCTTTGTAAAGAACCCCACAACCAGCAGAGGTGCGGCTCTGGCGGAAACGGTCCTTATTGAGTTCATCTATTACTTAAGAGAATATGGATTCCTTTTCATGGCGTTCAATCTTATCCCGATTCCGCCGCTCGATGGATACCGTTTCCTTTCCACCTATATTCCATATAAGTGGAAGCAGACATTTGAATCGATTTCCCAGTATAGCTATTATATTTTCTTCGCACTGATCATGATGGACCGTTTCACGGATGTCAGTATCCTCCAGAAACTCGTTTACTGGATCGCATTCCCGTTCCGATGGCCGATCGACAAGATCTGCGGACAGCTCCTTTGGAATTTAGTTGGAAAAACATTAATCATATAAAGAGGTAAACATGGAAAACAAAATCGTACTTTCAGGAACACGTCCTACAGGAAATATCCACCTGGGCAACTATTTCGGCGCGATCGAGAACTGGGTCCGCCTTCAGGATCAGTATGAGTGCTATTTCTTCATCGCAGACTGGCACGCACTGACCACAGGTTACGCGGATACGGATGTTCTTCGTAAGAATACACTGGGACTTCTAGCAGATATTCTCGCAAGTGGCGTAGATCCGGAAAAAGCAACGATCTTCCTGCAGTCCGATGTTAAGCAGCATGCAGAGCTTTACCTGCTTTTGGGTATGAATACTCCGCTGTCCTGGCTGGAAAGATGCCCGACATACAAGGATATGATCGCAAACATGTCTTCTGAAAAAGACATTATGACATATGGTTTTTTAGGTTATCCGGTCCTCATGGCGGCAGATATCCTGATGTATCGTGCCAACTATGTACCGGTCGGCGAAGACCAGCAGGCACACCTGGAGATCACACGTGAACTGGCACGCCGTTTTAACTATCTTTATAAGTCGGAAGTGCTTCCAGAGCCGCAGCCGCTTTTCACTAAGGCTAAGGTCCTTCCGGGAACCGATGGAAGAAAGATGAGTAAGAGCTATGGAAATACGATCGCTCTTGCGGATACACCGGAAGAAGTAAAGAAAAAGGTCATGAGCATGATCACTGACCCGGCACGTATCAGAAAAGATGACCCGGGCCATCCGGATGTATGCACTGTCTATGCTTTCCATAAGGTCTTCAATGAGGACAAGGTCCCGGAGATCACAGAGCAGTGCAAGGGCGGATGCATCGGATGTGTTGCCTGCAAAAAGATGCTTCAGGAGAAGATCGCCGAGTTCCATACTCCGATCTATGAGAAGAGAACAGCTCTTCTCCAGGATGAGCCGAAGCTTCTCGAGATCCTGCAAAAGGGTAGAGAAAAGGCAAGCAAGAAAGCTGAAGAAACGATCCGTGAAGTAAGAAAAGCCGTCATGATCGGCTTTGATCCGGAAAAATGATTGAAACAGCTTGAGGTAGGAAACAGTGGCAGCATTGGAGAATCCACAAGTCAGACTTCGTAAGTTTGAAGGTCCTCTGGACCTTCTGTTTCATTTGATTGAAAAGAATGATATCGATATCTACGATATCCCGATCGCTGAGGTTACCGACCAGTATATGGAATACCTCGATAAGATGAATTCCCTGGATATGGAGGTTGCTTCCGAGTTCCTGCTGATGGCGGCTACGCTTGTGCATATCAAGTCCAGGATGCTTCTTCCGGATAGAAATATCAGTGATGGTACTTCTGAACCAGATCCGAGAGAAGAACTGGTCGTCAAACTTCTCGAATACCGCCGCTGTAAGATGCTGGCATCTGATCTCAAAGACCGTTATCGGGATTATTCGAACTGTATGTACCGTGTTCCGCAGACTCCTGCTTCGCTTGGAATCGAAGTGAAGAGTGCACCTGCTCCGGTCGATGAAGAAGAATTAAAGAAAGGGATAGAAGATGTCTGCAATCGAAACAAGATCCGTTTCGCGGATATCGCTTCCCGTATTACACATATCTTAAAGAGAGATAAGTTTTCCATTCGTGATAAAATAAGATTTGTGTGGGATAACATTAAGGGCAAAGGAAAAGTGTTTTTCCATGAACTGTTTCCTGCACACAAAGTCGAGAAAATGGACCGGATCGTCGGATTTCTGGCTGTTCTTGAGCTCCTTCGCGGTGATCAGATCGTTGCGGAGCAGGAAAAACCTTTCGATGTAATTCAGATCGAAACCAAGAAGAACGAGCTTGATGAAGAGCGATTCGGACTGGACAGAAGTCAGGAGTCAAAGGAGCTTGCCGCGTATGACTGAATCGTACGAGCATGAAAACAAGATCACAGTACAGGAACTTCCGGCCGCACTGGAGGCAGTTCTTTTCGCGCATGGTGATCCGATCTCCGTTGACCGTCTCTGTGAGATCACGCAGATGCCGAAAGAGGCAGTAGAAGAAACACTCGATCGTATGATCAAGGATTATGAGACCAATCCATGGGGAGGTCTTCTGATCCGTAAGGCGGACGATGCTTATGTGATGTGCACGAAGCCGTCGATGAAGCCTGTTCTGGAGCGTCTGTATGCTCCGAGAACACGTCCTCCGATGTCTCAGGCGACATACGAGACGCTTGCTGTGATCGCATATAATCAGCCTGTAACAAGAGCTCAGATCGAAGCGGTCAGAGGAGTCAGCTCCGATTCCATCGTCAGCCGTCTGATCGAGCGCGGACTGGTAGAGGAATGCGGAACACTGGAAGCCCCTGGCAGACCTGCTCTGTTTCGAACGACACAGCAGTTCCTGCTTGAGTTTGGCATTTCTTCTGTATCCGAGATGCCTGCGATGGAACTTATGATGTATAAGACGATCCGCGATCTTCAGGATTCTCTTGAGGAAGCGGCCGGAAATAAAGATGACCGTCAGATTTCGATCGAAAACTGGATGGACGGTCAAAAAGGGGAGGAATGATTCATGACGGAGGATAAGAGAAACGAGTCGCTGTCTAGTGTCGTCGAGCGTATCACCGAGTCGATGGATTCGATGAGTAAGGGACAGAAGGCGATCGCAAAGTATATTCTCGCGAATTATGAGACTGCGGCATATATGACCGCGGCAAAACTCGGAGAAACAACCGGGGTCAGTGAATCCACTGTCGTCCGTTTTTCTATGGAGCTTGGATATGAAGGGTATCCTCATTTTCAAAAAGCACTTCAGGAAGAACTGAAAGTCAAGCTTACCTCGGTGCAGCGTCTCAATGCCGCCAGCCGTTTCTCGGATGACGCCTCCATCGTTAAGTCGATCCTTCAGGCGGATATCGACAGCCTGAAATATACATATGAGAACATGGATGAAGAAGCTTTCAGTAAAGCGGTATCTACTAAAAAAAAAAAAAAAAAGATCTATATTATGGGTCTTCGAAGCTCATCTCCGCTTTCTTCCTTCATGCATTTTTATATGACTCCTCTTTTTGATGATGTCCGTCATATTCACAGCAATAGCGCAAATGAAGTATTTGAGCAGATCCTTCCGATCGGCCCCGGGGATGTTATGATCGGCATCAGTTTCCCGAGATACTCCAGCCGGACGATCCAGTCAATGCAGTATGCACGTTCCCGTGGTGCTTCCGTTATCGTTATTACGGATAAGGCGGATACCCCGATGACGGAGTATGCAGATGTCGCTCTATTTGCCCGCTCGGATATGGCTTCTTTCGTTGATTCCCTGACGGCGCCGCTTTCACTGATCAATGCACTTCTTGTAGCTCTCGGAATGCATCGAAAAGCACATATCGAGGAATCTTTTGAAGCTCTTGAGCGTCTTTGGAAAGAATATAAGGTATACGATACAGGAAAAGACAGAAATCAGCCTTCTGATGAAGATAAGGAGGATGAAGAAGTATGAAAGAATTGATTGCCAGCAGTAAACTTACCGCATCCGCATCTATTCGGATCGCACTTACTAATACCAGAGAAGAAGAGGCGGATCTCAAGGAAGCCCTTAAGGCGGAAAAGATCAATGCGACCGCTGCGGACTTCGGTGGAGAGTTTATTTCTTCCGTAAGTAAGATCATCGAAAGATGTGTGGTAGCTGCACAGCGCGAAGGTATCATCGGAAATAATCACAATGAAGAGGGTGCTCTTGCCGGCGCTGCAAGAGAAGCGATCTCGCAGATCACTTCCAAGGCGATCGGCCTGAACGTCGGTGGAAAGATCGGCATCGCACGCTATAATGATCACATCAGTGTGTGCGTTTATTTCGGTATCGGACTTCTGCATCTCAATGAGATCGCGATCGGTCTGGGACACCGTGCTATTTAAGTATTTTAGGAGGAATGAATATGAGCGAGTATTATCAGATTGCAGTTGACGGTCCTTCCGGTTCCGGAAAATCTACTTTAGCAAAAGGTGTTGCAAAGAAACTGGGTATCCTTTATCTGGATACAGGTGCGATGTACCGCGCCTGCGGCCTTAAGGCATTAAAGAGCGGGATCGGTACGAAGGATAAGGATGCTGTCGAGAAGATGATGCAGGATATCAGAATCGATATCACGCATGAAGACGGTTCCCAGCATGTTTGGCTGGATGGGGAAGATGTTTCATCTGACATCCGTACTCCCGAAGTATCCATGGCGGCATCTGATGTTTCTGCGATCCCGTGTGTTCGTGAAGCGATGGTTGATCTTCAGAGAAAGATTTCTGAAGGCAAGAATGTAATTCTTGACGGCCGCGATATCGGATCCAAGGTTTTTCCGAACGCGAAGTATAAGTTTTTCCTTGTAGCTTCGGCGGAAGAGCGCGCGAGAAGAAGACTTCTTGAACTCCAGGAAAAGGGAAATACTGAAGTGACATATGAAGAAGTCTTAAGCGACATTGAGAAAAGAGACCTTCAGGACAGTACTCGTGCAGCATCTCCGCTGGTCAAGGTCGACGATGCGATCGAGATCGATACTACTAAGATCGATATAGAAGAGACGCAGGATCTTCTTCTTTCATATATTAAAGAATAATCTAAGGAAGGTTCACGGATTGGGCGACTGGGAGATCAAACTGGCTAAATCATCAGGCTTTTGCTTCGGCGTCGAAAGCGCGGTCAAAACAGCATATTCTATCCTGGAGAAGTATCCGGGGCGAAAGATCTATATGCTTGGTGAGATCACGCACAATGAGACGGTCGTTGGTGATCTTCTTTCTTCCGGTATGATACTGGTACATGAACCGTATGAGGTAGAAGAAGGCAGTGTCGTCCTGATCCGGGCGCATGGAGTCACACCTCAGGTGATGGAAGAACTCTCTTCCAGAAACTGTGAAATCATCGACTGCACCTGTCCTTTCGTAAAGAAGATCCATACTATCGTAAATAAAGCGGGAAAAGAAGGACACCCCGTTTATATCACCGGTACCAAAGGCCATCCGGAAGTCGTCGGGATCTGCGGGGAAAGCACTCATCCGGTGACGGTGATATCGTCTTTGGAAGAGTGTAAAGCTCTTCCTGAGATCGAATCTGATTCCGTTTGGGTGTCCCAAACGACATTTTCCAGTAAAGTTTTCCAAGAAATTTGTGAATTCGTGCAGAAAAAAATTGCAAATGATCAAATTTTTGGTACAATATGTTATACGACTGAAAATAGGCAGAGAGAAACTGCGGATCTGGCAGGCCTTTCCGATGTTATGATCGTCATAGGATCGAAGACCAGTTCAAATACAAAGAAACTCTATGACATATGTTCAGATCGTTGTGCGCTGACATATCTTGTCGGTGGCGCCGAAGAAGTTTTACCACTGCTTCCTATGTGGAGGGAACGCAAGGTGAAGCGGATCGGAGTTACGGCAGGAGCATCAACGCCGGTGAGTATTATCAGGGAGGTTATCCAAACCATGAGTGAAAACGGGGTAAACACGAATCCAGAGTCTAACGACATCAATTTTGGCGATTACATTGAAAGCATTCCACAGCTTCGAAAGAACGCTACAGTGAAGGGAGCAATCACGACCTGCGACAGTGATTTCGTATATGTAGATGTCCATGATAAGTCGGAAGGCAAGATTCCAAGAAGTGAGTTTGAACCTGATTTTGACTTTGAAGCGGCAGTTGAAGAGCACAGAGAGATTGAAGTGTACGTTAAGAGCATCCGCAATACTGACATGGGTAAAGAGATCATTCTTTCCAAGTCTCATGTGGATTTCAGCAAGAATAAAGCAGAGATCGAAGCGGCTTACGAGAATAAGACGCCGGTTACAGTTAAGATCACAAACGTTGTTAAAGATGGCGTAATCGCAAGCTACGGCGGAGTAGATATCTACATCCACAGAACACAGCTTGAACTGAATGTTGTAAATGACCTTGAAGCTTACAAGGGTAAGACGATCGAGATCCTTATCACACAGTTCGATCCGGACAAGCGCCGTCTGAGAGTTTCCGGTTCCAGAAGAACACTTCTCAACAATGAGCGTAAGGCAAAGGCTGAGGAAGTATGGAGCGGAATCGAGAAGGATAAGGAGTACGATGGTGTTGTAAGATCTCTTACAGACTTCGGTGCATTCGTAGACATCGGCGGTGTGGACGGACTGATCCACGTATCCGAGCTCTCCTGGAATCACATCCATCATCCGTCCGAGGTTCTCTCTGTTGGTGATAAGGTTCATGTATATGTTAAGGATTTTGATCCGGAGAAGAAGAGAATTTCTCTCGGTTACAAGAAGGCTGAGGACGATCCGTTCTACAACATCGATGAGAGAATCCCGGTTGGTTCTATCGTTCGCGGTAAGGTAGTTCGTATGTTCCAGTTCGGTGCATTTGTTGAGCTCGAACCGAATCTTGATGCTCTCTGCCATGTTTCCCAGATCTCCGATGTACGCCTGAACAAGCCTCAGGATGTTCTTAAGGAAGGTATGGAAGTTGAGGCAAAGGTTCTTGATGTTAATCCGACAGCCCGTCGTATCAGCATTTCCATCAAGGAGGTTGCTCCGATCAATCCGGAACCGAAGGATGAGGAAGAAGCTGCTCCTGTTGAGGAAGTTAAGGAAGAAGCTCCTGCTGCAGTAGAAGCTGCACCGGTTGCTGAAGAGGCTGCTCCGGCAGAAGAGTGATTTTTCACATTTGATTGATGCAATAAAAGCCGTTCCTTTTGGGACGGCTTTTTTGTATGCAGAAATAAGCGCACGGCAATCGTTGTATGAAATATCACTTTTTTGACATAGATGCAAGTCGATGAGAATTGTTTGAATATCAAAACTATTGAAAATGCTAATAAAACGGATTTGAGAATTCCTCTACAAATCTGCCCTAGTATTACAATTATGTCACAATTGTTTCCAAGGGGGTGAAGGTACGGTATAATTATGATGTAATTATATTGGAAAGAAACCTGTTTGGAGGAAATTTTGAATAAACAGCCAAAGAAAATCGGGCAAAGTGATGAGCTGAAAAGCCGCATGACTCAGCGCCATCTGCACCGCGGTCTGAAGATGTCATCAATCATTATGGTGGTGTCTATGGTTACTGTGCTCTTTCCGATCGTTCCGCTCGGACATGCTTCTGATACCTATCTTTCTGTTCCTACAGAGGAGACGATGCGTGCCACTTCAACAAGCGGCGCGAAAATGGTTCAGTTAAGATATTCTCCTGAATCCGAATTGTCGGAGACAGTTGATGTCTTAAGTGGAGATACCTATATTATTTCCGAGCATAGTAATCGTGATGGAGTAGCAGTGGAGATGCTTGATGCGACTGCTTTTGCCCCGAAGGATGAGGTCGTATATGCTCTAAAAGCGATGACTGTGCATAGTTCTCCTGCATCTGATGCAGATGTCATTGAGACGATCCAGTATGGCGATATGGTAAAAAGGATCGGTATCGGTTCTGCCTGGTCCCATATAGCATTTGAGACTGAAGAGGGTCAGGTAACCGGATTTGTTCTTTCTGATAATCTGACTTTGGAAGTTATCGCCACTCCGACGCCTACACCGGAACCGACGCCGACAGAGACGCCTACACCTACTCCGAAGCCTAAAAAGACAGCTACGCCTACTCCGGAGAAAAAGGAAGAAGTGAAGGCGACAGCAACTCCTACACCTGCACCGAAAATTACCGAAAAAGAAATGAGCGGTACATTCTATTCAAATGGTGAAGTGAATGTAAGATCCGGCCCGAGTACGGATGATTCCATCGTTCGAAAACTTGTTAGAGATGACAGTGTAACCGTTGTTGCAAAGACGAGTAACGGCTGGTACAAGCTTTCTGATGGAGGATATGTACGCGCGGATCTTGTACGTGCAAATCTTGAAACGTCTGATCCTTCGGATAAAGAAGAATCGACATCGCCCACGACGACCCGTCCGAACTCTAAAGTGGAAGAGCCATCCGAGCCATCCGCTACACCGACACCGGCTCCGGCACCTTCGAAGCGTAGTATTCCTGATCCGGGCTCCTGTGACCTTCTTACGTATGCCAGAGCTTTTATCGGTATCCCCTATGTGTATACGGGAGCATCGCTACAGGGACTCGACTGTTCCGGCTTCGTAATGTATGTATATGCCAGATATTATGGCATTTCACTTCCGCATCAGTCGGCATCGATTGCAAAAATGGGTACCGATGTAACAAATCAGGAACTGAAACCCGGCGATGTCATCTGTCACGACTATGACGGAAACGGCCGAGTCGATCACGTAAGCCTTTATTGCGGCAGCGGAGTCGTGATCCATGCTTCGACCAGCAACGGCGGTATCGTGGAAGACCATATTCCGATGTCTTGCGTTGTCAGCGTAAGAAGATTTATCTAAATTACTTGCTGATAATTATATTACCGAGCTTTTCCAGTGCCTCTTCGTACATTGATACGAGGAGGTACAGGTTTTCTTTCAGGATCCTTTCGTTTGCCTGGTGACACTGATCTTTTTCCCAGGGAAGCTGAGGACCAAATGCAACTATATTCGGCATGGTGCGGGCATAAGTTCCGCCACCGATGGCGATCGGTGCTGCATCTTTAGAAAGGACCGCGGCTCTTTTATCAGCCTCATCCGGGGAATAGGCGAATAGTTCACGGTAGTTCTTATAGATTTCTGTCAGATCGGAGATCTGTCTGGAATCTTTATCTTTAAACAGCGGAGGCTGCACGGAATCATCCACGACTTTGACGCCAAATTCTTCCGCAGCTTCTTCGAGTTTAGAGCGGACAGCCTCTTCGGAGATCGTTACCGGAAAACGAATATCCACGTGGAGTCTGGCATGATCTGTGCTGATATCCACAATGCCGACGTTTGTTGTCATCGGGCCGGAAATATCCCTGTCAAAGAAAGAGGCGAAAGGCGTAGAAGCGCTTTTGCTGAAGTATTTCTTCATCAGCTGAAGCAGGGGAGAACCGGAAAGCAGCGAAGGATCCATCTTATCGAGCATAAGATCGATGGCATTGATGCCGAGATCAGGGTGAGAGGCATGCGCCTGAACACCCTTGGTAGAGATTCCTTTTGATTCTTTTAAATCGATGCATTCGCAGTATGGAGGAACCATGTTCGCGGCATTTCCGCCATGAAGCGTGAATTTTCCGTCCGGGGCTGCTTCAAAATGCATCTGATAGATTCCTTTTTCAGCGAAGATGCACGGGAATTCAGCATCAGGAGTGAATCCGATATCCGGAAGCTCCTCCGTCTCACAGTATCTTTCCATGCAGGAAGATCCGTGTTCTTCGTCTGTACCGACGATCAGGCGGACCCGGAAGTCCGGATCCGGATGATTCCTTTTGAATCTCAATAATGCCATATAGGAACTAACAACAGGTCCCTTGTCATCTACTACTCCTCGTCCGGAGAAGTAAGAACCTTCTGATGTCAGCGTAAAAGCATCTGTTATCCAGTCAGCTCCTTCAGGAACGACATCCAGATGCCCGAGGACAGCTAGCAGAGGACCTTTGGTTCCCCACTGGACATATCCTGCCTTGTCACCGATGTTTTCTGCGATAAATCCATCTGAAGCGGCACGATCAAGAAAGTAGGTGAGTGCAGCCTTCGGATGAACGCCGTAAGGTGCGCCATCAGAAGGTTCTCCCTTCACGCTCGGGATCGCGATAAGATCGGAAAGAATGCTGTTAAAAGTGCTTTTTTCTTGCTCGGAAAGATGATTCATATGTATAATGACCTCGATTTCATATAAAAATGCCTGTTTTTAGTGAATTTCTTTAGAAAAACACTTGCCAATGCGGCTACTTCATTGTATCATTTTAAAGGCTAAAAATCACATAAGGGGTAGCTTTTGTTCTCCGGAGACACCGGAGTAACCCTTGTGGAAGAAAAAACAGGAGGAATTTTTATGTCAACTATTTCTATGAAGCAGCTTCTTGAAGCAGGTGTACATTTTGGTCACCAGACACGCCGTTGGAACCCGAAGATGGCGGAGTATATCTTCACGGAGCGTAACAACATCCACATCATCGACCTGCAGAAGACAGTAAAGAAGACAGAGGAAGCTTATGACTTCGTCCGTTCTATTGCTGCTGACGGCGGAAACATCCTTTTCGTTGGTACAAAGAAGCAGGCTCAGGATTCTATCGCTGAGGAAGCAGTTCGCTGCAACATGTTCTACATCAACAACCGCTGGCTCGGTGGTACTCTCACAAACTTCAAGACAATCGAAAAGCGTCTCGCTCGTCTTGCTGAACTCAAGACAATGTCCGAGGATGGTTCTTTCGATCTTCGTACAAAGAAGGAAGTTGCTAAGCTCAAGCTCGAGATGGAAAAGCTCGATAAGAACCTCGGTGGTATCCAGGGCATGAAGAAGCTTCCGGCTTGCCTCTTTATCGTAGATACAAAGAAAGAGCATCTGGCTGTTTCCGAAGCTCGCCGTCTTGGCATCCCGGTAGTTGCTATCGTTGATACCAACTGTGATCCGGAAGAAGTTGATTACGTAATCCCGGGTAACGATGATGCTATCCGTGCAGTTAAGCTTATTGCAGGCCACATCGCTGACGCTGTTCTCGAAGGCCGTCAGGGTGAGCAGCTCGAGGTTGCAGCAGAAGAAGCTGAGGAAGCTTCCGAGGAAGCAACTGAGGCTGTAGAGGCTCCGGCTGAAGCATAATAAGTGCTTTTCAAGTATCGTAATTAAAACAAATAATTAATTGGAGGATATAACTATGGCTGAAATTAGTGCTGCACAGGTTAAGGAACTTCGTGATATGACCGGTTCCGGTATTATGGACTGTAAGAGAGCTCTTCAGGAATCTGAGGGAGATATTGAGAAAGCTGTTGCATGGCTGCGTGAAAAGGGTATTGCTAAGGCTGAGAAGA
>ONFC01000002.1 GCA_900317035.1 uncultured Eubacteriales bacterium | reverse complement strand
TCTGTACTTATCCGCCCAAGCCATGATGCGGCCGAACTCACCTGCGATAGTAGCATCTACTGTCGGGATGATACCGTCATAGATCTTACCTGTGGAACCATCGATGGAGATCTCATCACCTTCGTGATATTCCTTACCTGCGAGTGTGAACTTCTTGTTTGCTTCGTCCATGTTGATATCGGAGCAGCCGGATACGCAGCAGGTACCCACGGTGAGGATACCCTGGGAAGCTTTCATGCCTTCGATGTCCTCCGGAGAGGTCTCGAGACGTACGAGAACGACTTTCTTTCCTTCCGCCTTCCAAGCCTTTGCATCTTCAGCCGTAAATACGATCTGGCCGCATGCAGCACCCGGGGAAGCACCCAGTGCCTGAGCGATCGGAGTTGCGTCCTTCAGTGCTTTTGCATCGAACTGCGGGTGAAGGAGTGTATCGAGGTTACGAGGATCGATCATCGCAACAGCTTCTGCTTCTGTTCTCATGCCCTCATCAACGAGGTCACATGCGATCTTCAGAGCAGCCTGAGCGGTTCTCTTACCGTTTCTTGTCTGGAGCATGTAGAGCTTACCGTGCTCAACCGTGAACTCCATATCCTGCATGTCACGGTAGTGCTTCTCGAGGATGGAGCATACTTCAGTGAACTGCTTGAATGCCTCCGGGAACTTCTCCTGCATCTCGGCGATCTTCATCGGAGTACGAACGCCTGCAACAACGTCCTCGCCCTGAGCGTTTGTCAGGAACTCACCGAAGAGACCCTTGTTACCTGTTGCCGGGTCACGTGTGAAAGCAACACCGGTACCGCAATCGTCACCCATGTTACCGAAAGCCATGGACTGTACGTTAACAGCTGTACCCCAGGAATACGGGATATCGTTGTCACGACGGTAAACATTGGCACGCGGGTTGTCCCAGGAACGGAATACGGCTTTGATTGCGCCCATGAGCTGTTCCTTCGGATCTGTCGGGAAGTCGGAACCGATCTTTGCCTTATACTCGGCCTTGAACTGGTTCGCCAGTTCCTTGAGGTCATCAGCGGAGAGCTCAACGTCCTGCTTCACGCCCTTTTCTGCCTTCATCTTATCGATGAGTTCTTCGAAGTACTTCTTACCAACTTCCATTACGACGTCGGAGTACATCTGGATAAATCTTCTGTAGCAGTCCCAAGCCCAGCGCGGGTTATTGGACTTTTCTGCGATTACGTTAACAACTTCCTCATTGAGACCGAGGTTTAAGATGGTATCCATCATACCCGGCATGGAAGCTCTCGCACCGGAACGGACAGAAACGAGGAGCGGGTTCTCCAGGTCACCGAACTTCTTACCGGTGATCTCCTCCATTTTTCCGATGTACTCAAGGATCTGAGCGAAGATCTCGTCATTGATCTGACGTCCGTCTTCATAATACTTGGTACAAGCCTCTGTGGTGATCGTAAATCCCTGCGGAACAGGAAGTCCCAGGTTGGTCATCTCAGCAAGGTTTGCGCCCTTACCGCCGAGGAGCTCACGCATGTTGCCGTTGCCCTCAGAAAACAAGTAAACATATTTAGTCATTGTTTAGCCCGCCTTTCTTAATATATCTTACTTCATACTCTATTTTTACGGTGTTTTTCAAGTGGGAGTCTCGAAAAGCACCTAAAAACCTAATTATTCTGCCCGATTTCTGATTACGGAAACCGGGTCTTCGTCCGACTTCTTTATCAGAAATCGAACTTGCCTTCGAAGAACTCACCGAGCTTTTCGATCGGGAAACGGATGTTGCCCGGCTCGTACTCGACATTCTTCATGGAATCACGCTCACGGATCGTGACGCAGTTATCATTCTCGGAGTCAAAGTCATAAACGACACAGTACGGAGTACCGATCTCGTCCTGTCTTCTGTAGCGCTTACCGATGGACTGTCTGTCATCGAACTCGCACATATACTTCTTGGAAAGTTCTGCGAAGATCGGCTCAGCTTTCTCACTGAGTTTTGCAGACAGCGGGAGGATACCGATCTTGATTGGAGCAAGGAACGGATGGAAGTGCATAACAGTACGGACATCCTCTTTGTCGCCATCGACGATCTTTTCTTCGTCATATGCGGAGCAGAGGAATGCGAGAGTGACACGGTCCGCACCGAGCGACGGCTCGATAACGTACGGGATGTACTTCTCATTCTTTGCCGGATCGAAGTAGGACAGATCCTGCTTAGAGAACTCCATGTGCTGCTTGAGATCGTAGTCTGTTCTATCAGCAACGCCCCAGAGCTCGCCCCATTCGCCCTCTTCCTTGAAGGGGAACCAGAACTCGAAGTCTGTGGTCGCATTCGAATAGAAGGCAAGTTCTTTTGGATCGTGATCTCTTGTTCTGAGTTCATCTTCCTTCAGGCCGAGACCTGTAAGCCAGTTGTAGCAGTACTCTTTCCAGTATTTGAACCACTCGAGGTCAGTTCCTGGCTCGCAGAAGAACTCGAGCTCCATCTGCTCGAACTCACGTGTTCTGAAGATGAAGTTACCCGGTGTGATCTCGTTTCTGAAGCTCTTACCGATCTGGCAGATACCGAACGGAATCTTTTTTCTTGCAGAGCGCTGGACGTTCAGGAAGTTTACGAAGATACCCTGCGCGGTCTCCGGACGGAGATATACTTCACTCTTGCTATCTTCCGTAACACCCATGAATGTCTTGAACATCAGGTTGAATTTTCTGACATCGGTAAAGTTATGGCCGCCGCATGTCGGGCACGGGATGTTCTTCTCCTTGATATAAGCAACGAGTTCCTCGTCGTTCATGCCCTCGACAACAACATCAGTGATGCCGTTCTCGGCGTTAAAATCTTCGACCAGTTTATCAGCACGGGCACGGGCCTTGCACTGCTTGCAGTCGATGAGCGGATCGGAGAAACCGCCAACGTGACCGGAAGCAACCCAGACCTGCGGGTTCATGAGGATCGCGCAGTCAACGCCTACGTTATACGGGCTCTCCTGTACGAACTTCTTCCACCATGCAGCTTTTACGTTATTCTTGAGCTGGACACCCAGAGGACCGAAGTCCCATGCGTTTGCCAGACCACCATAGATATCGGAGCCCGGATATACGAAACCTCTTGTTTTCGCGAGGGCTACGATCTTTTCCATTGACTTTTTCGCAGGCATCAGGAATCCTCCTCTGAATCATCAGATTCTTCGATCTCTTCCACAACGTCTACGAAGGACTCTGTCTCTTCTACGAATGACTCAGAAGCAGCTGCGTCTGTCTCAGAGGACTCAGTAGCAGCAGGAGCTTCACCAGCCTCTGCGCCTTCACCTTCTGCATCCATGCGGGCCTGATTCTCAGCAGCTTCTTTTGCAAGACGGCGTGCTTCCTCGATCTCCGGACGGAGCGGTACATATGGAGTATGCTGTCCTTCCACACCTACGACCTTATCTGCGGCTATTTCCTTGCAGGCAAGGGTAACATAGCTCGGTGTCGGATCGTCTACCATCGGCTGCGCACCATCAACGAGCTGACGGGCACGCTTCGCTACCAGCATGCAGAGCGAATAGCGACACTCGGCCTTTGGTAACAATTCTTCAACTGACGGATCTACTAACATTTTTCGTTCCTCCCTTTTCGGTTTTTCCCTATTACTCAGAAAGAAGTGTCTCTACTTCTTTGCTTCGTCTAACATATCTGGCATGCTCTGCCGCAACGATCGCTGCGATCTCTCCGGCGGCCTGCTCTACGGTATCGTTCGTCACCACGTAGTCAAACTCCGGTGCGTTTTCGATCTCTTTCTTCGCCTGCGCCATGCGCTTATCGACCAGTTCCTCCGACTCTGTGCCGCGGCCGATCAGTCGGGAGCGCAGTTCTTTTAGCGACGGGGGAAGAAGGAAGATCGTTACCGTCTCTTCGAACTTCTCCTTCAGTGCCAGCGATCCGGCGACGGTCAGATCCAGAAGGACATCCTGTCCTTTTCCCGACATCGTCAGAAGCGGGGAAAGCGGTGTTCCGTAATAGTTTCCGACATAGACATCGTACTCGATGATCTCGCCTTCCGCGATCAGTTTCTCGAACTCTTCCTTACTGCGGAAGTAGTACTCGACACCGTCCTTTTCCTGGCCTCTCGGGTCTCTCGATGTCACCGAGATGGACTGTCCGAAGTCCGGGATCATCTCGCGAAGCTTCGCGATGATCGTTCCCTTACCTACACCGGACGGACCGGATATCGAAATAATCAAGCCATTACTCATTTTCTGCCTCCTTCTGCCTTCGCAAGCATCTCGGAGATCTCTTCCGGAGCAAGTGCCGAAAGAACGATATGACCGCTGTCCGTTACCAGAACAGCTTTGCTCTTCTTACCGGAAGAACAGTCTACGAGGGCGCCTCTGTCTCTGGCATCCTGTACCAGTCTTCTGATCGGAGCAGACTCTGAGCCTGCGACACATACCAGCCTGCCGCTGGAGACCATATTGCCAAATCCGATATCAATAAACGCCATCGTTATTTCTTTCCTCTTGCTTCCTTCTACACTTTTCTCCGGCTTTGGGGCCGGGCTTTATGCCAGGTTCTGGATCTGCTCGCGGATCTTCTCGAGCTCCGTTTTCATATCCAGAACGTAATTGGTGATCGTCAGATCATTCGCCTTCGAACCGATCGTGTTCACTTCACGGTTCATCTCCTGCAGGATGAAGTCCAGGCGCTTTCCGATACTGCCGGTGCCCTTCAGGGTCTCCCTCAGCTGGGTCATATGGCTGGAAAGTCTTGTCAGTTCCTCATCGATCGCGCACTTGTCGGCAAATACAGCGACCTCCGCCTCACGTCTTGCTTCGTCATACACGAGGTTCGCCTTCTCTTCGAGAAGATCCTCGATACGCGCCATCAGGCGCTCCTTATATTCGCCGGGTACCAGCGGAGCGCGCAGTTTCACTGCCGCATGCATGCTCTCAAAACTGTTGACCTTTTCGAGAAGATCATTCACAAGTTTCTCACCCTCGATGCCGCGCATCTTGAGGATATCGTCGATCGCCGCATCCAGTACCGGCAGGAGTTCCGCTCCCGCTTCTTCCGGAGTAAGGCTTGTGGATCTTGCCACCAGCACATCCGGGAATCTCGCGATCTGATATGCATCGGAATTATCTTCACGGCCGGTAAGCTCCGCGATCTTTCTGACCGCATCGGAGTATGCCTTCGCCAGGCCTTCGTTCATTTCAACGGTGGAATTTCCGTCCCCGACATCCTCGATCGTTACAAAAATATCGATCTTGCCGCGGACCAGTCTCTCGGTGATCTTTTCACGGATCTTGGTTTCCAGAACCGCATACCCTCTGGGCATACGTACAGATATATCGCAAAAACGGTTATTTACGGATTTGATTTCTACCAGATAGCGACGTGTCGCATATGTTGCTTCGGCCCGGCCGTAGCCCGTCATGCTTGATGCCATGCAAAATTCCCCGATTCCATAAGATATGCGCGCGCGAGGGCTCCCGCACGCCTGAATTTTTAGTACAAAGATTATATTACAGGGCGCAAATTTGTGCAAGTGTCAAAATCGCCGTTTGGCTTACAGCCGCAGGCGTTATAAGAAATTTTCAGGTCGCCGTTTTTCGATCATTTAATAAGGAAAGGATCAAATTTCAGGAAATCCGCCGCGATCAGGCGGTATTCGATGCCGTTTTTCTCACCGTTAAACGCATTCTGGTGAGCCCGTCCGTGCAGATGCCCGTAGATGCATAGATCCACACCATATTTCTCCAGCGTCCTCGTGAAACCATTCGCCCGCTCCGGGTCGTAGATCGGCGGATAGTGGAGCATCGCGATCTTTTGCATCGGAGAAGCGTCAATGCCCTGCTTTTCGCAGGCGTCAAGCGAGTCGAGAAGTGATCTTTCAAGCCGGCCGACCTCACGGGCATAGATCTTCTCATCATCCTTTTTGCTCTCCGGATTTTCCGGAAGCAGCCAGCCGCGGGTGCCGGCGATGAGTGTGTCTTCGACAACGAAACCCTTGTTTTTCAGGATCTTCATGGATTGAAGGCCATGTGCTGCCATAAAGTCTTCGACCTTTTTCGTGGTTCCCCACCAGTAGTCGTGGTTTCCTTTGCTGAGGATCTTCGTGCCGGGCAGGGATTCGATAAACTCCAGGTCAGAAAGCGCCTCTTCCATCGAGATCCCCCAGGAAATATCGCCGGGGATCAGGACGGTATCCGAAGGCGTGACCTTCGCGCGCCAGTTCTTTTCGAGCCGTTCGACGTGATCGGTCCAGGCAGGGCCGAAAACATCCATCGGCTTATCGACCGACAGCCCGAGGTGCAGATCTGCGATGGCAAAAATACTCATGTCTCCGGTTCCTTTCTTTCGCTTGGTCCTAGGGATATGATATCACACTCTTAGAAAAGCACCTCTCACTCCTGCTGGAAGTGCGCGATGATCGCGTCCGCATCCTTTTCCGATATTCGTTCTGCCTCCATGAGCTGTTCTTTTGAAGCCTTGGAGATCGCCTTGATCGAACCGAAGTGCTTCATCAGTGCTTTTCGCTTGGCGGTACCTATTCCCGGGATCGTCTCGAGCGAATAGGTGAGGTTTCTCTTCTTGCTGAGCTTTCGCTGATAGGTGATCGCGAAGCGGTGCACCTCATTCTGGATTCCCGTGATCAGACGGAAAAGCACCATCATGTCTTCGTCTTCCCTGGCGTCCTCTGCCAGATCGATCGTCTCCCCGTCAAGTTTCACGAGGCCGTGCGTTCTATGGCGGCGGTCCTTGACCATACCGGCCAGCTGTACCTTATCCTGAAGGCCGAGTTCCTCGAGAACACTGTAGATCGCGTGCACCTGTCCGAGGCCGCCGTCCGCGAGGATCAGGTCCGGCATCTTGGCGAACTTCTCATCCCCTGTATGCGAGAACCGTCGAAGCAGAACCTCTCTCATCGACGCGTAGTCATCCTGCCCTTCGACCGTCTTGATCTTGAAGAGACGGTATGCCTGCTTGTCCGGGCGGCCGTCCGTAAAGACCACCATACCGCCGCAGCGGTCGTCGTTTCCGAGGTTACTGATATCGTAGGATTCGATTCGCTGCGGAATATCCCGAAGCGCGAGCTTATCGCGGAGAAGTCCCAGTGCCGTCTCGACGCTCTGCTGAGAGGTGCCTACCCGGAGGATCCTCCGGCGCAGCGCTTCTTTCGCATTTGCATTTGCCATCTCCAGGAGCCGCGCGCCATCGCCTCTCTGCGGAACATGGACAGAGACCTTATGTCCGGCCATGTCGCAGATCGCCTGCTCGACGGTGTCGTGATCCTCGAGATCGATCGACACGAGGATCTCTTTCGGGATCTCCGCCGCTGTCGGGTAATACTGCATCAGGAAGGCTTCGAGGAGACTGTCTTCCGTCTCTCCCTCATCCTTCAGAAAATAGGTGGAAGAACCGATGATACGGCCTTCACGAAGTTCCAGTTTTCTAAAACACATTTCGCCCGCATCGCGGAAAAAGCCCACGGCGTCACGATCCGACTCGCGCGGGAAAGATACATTCTGATTCGCCATGACGGCACGAAGCGCATTTAACCGGTCGCGATAGACCGCCGCTTTCTCGAAATCGAGATTCTCCGATGCCTCCTGCATCTGCGCTTCCAGATCACGGAGGATGCCGTCATATTTTCCCTCGAAGAAACGGCACATATTTTCCATGACCTTCCGGTATTCTTCCGCGGAAACATCGCCGCGGCAGGGACCGACACATCGTCCGATATGGTAATTGAGGCAGGCGCGCTCTTTCCCGATATCCCGTGGAAGGACTTTCCGGCAGGTCTTCGTCGGGAAGATGTCGCGGAGCGCCTGGAGCGCACGGTAAAGGTCTCCTCCGAGGAAAGGTCCGTAATACTTCGCGCCGGTCATATTCTTATCGGGGCGGAAGACCTTCATGATGCGCGGATATTCCTCCTGCATCGTAATGCAGACATAGGGAAATCCCTTGTCATCGCGAAGGAGGATATTGTAGTGGGGCTGATACCGCTTAATGAGATTACACTCGAGAAGGAGTGCTTCGAGTTCGGAGCCGACGACCACATATTCGAAGTCGGCCACATGGGAGATCATCGCAAGAACTTTCGCATTTCCCTGCGGGTTCTTGCCGAAGTAGGAGCGGAGACGGTTTCTAAGATTCTTCGCTTTTCCCACATAAATGACAGAATCCGAGGCGTCCTTCATCAGGTACACTCCCGGATCCGTAGGTACTATATCTAATCTTGCGTCGAATTTGGAAGCAGGATCACCACTCATTGGATCTTCGGATCTTTGAGATATCCGACCAATGCTTCGATGGCTTCATCCTGATCGATGCCGTCCGCAGTAACTTCGATCTGCGCGTCATTCTCGATACCCAGAGACA
This sequence comes from uncultured Eubacteriales bacterium, assembly GCA_900317035.1. Classification (GTDB taxonomy): domain Bacteria; phylum Bacillota; class Clostridia; order Saccharofermentanales; family Saccharofermentanaceae; genus Scatonaster. The sequence goes on along the minus strand of ONFC01000002.1, from coordinate 29,086 downwards.
TAACACCGAGAAGGCTCTTCGCATTCGCGCGTCTGCCGGATCTGGTGAGATAGATGCTGCTCTTAAATGCAGAAGCTTTCTGGATAAGGATCGCAACCGCCTTCATCTGGAGCGCTTCATCGCACTGAAAAGTAACTGTCTGAGAAACCATGTTTCTTCCTCCTCGAGGTTCATATATTTGTCTTTGCGCCATCTAGCAAAAACAGCGCAAACTTCGGTTTTTTATGCTACAAGGAAAGTATATGAACACTTAAGTTTAATGTCAATCTTTTGACACACGCGCGCGGTTAATTTCGTGTTTTTGCGCTAAAGTCACACATTTCGGCGGAATTTTATTGTCAATCTGTCAAATAGAAAGAGTGAACAGGATCGCGTCATCTTTCGGCGCCTCGTAGTAATTTTTCCGGCGCCCGACTTCCTCGAATCCGAAGCTCCGGTACAGGTGGACCGCCGCCTCGTTTTCGGATCTTACTTCAAGATGGATCTTGCTGATCCCCCGCTCCTTGGCAAAAGCACTTATCTCCTGAAGAAGCTTCGTTCCCAGTCCCTGTCTTCTGAACTTCCGCTTTACTGCGATGATCGCGATCTCTGCCTCATCCAGCACGTACTGCAGCGCATAGTAGCCGACCAGTTCCCTGCTCTCTTTTTCTCTTGCGCACACGAGCGTTCTCACCTGTTCATTAGAGGCAAATGCCCACAGCGAGTCCACGCTCCACGGGTCCGGGAATGATGCGATCTCGATCTCATGGATCTCATGAAGATCATCCTTCTTCGCCGTTTCAAATACCAGATTCATGATGTGATCCTTCTTTCGTTCTGCGGCACTTCTCTGCCGCGCGGGCGTGTCGGTCGTTCCTTCCTTTTCGGATCCGCTTTTTGATCAATCGTTGGTGCTGTAATACCGGATCGGGATATCCTTTACTTCTTTTCCCTGTTCGCCGGCTGTTCTCTCTGCCTGCGTCTTACTTAAGTACACCGGCATCAGGGCAGCAGCCGGGTATTTCGCCAGAAGGGCGTTGCCTGCCTTCTCTTCTGCCTCTGCGATCTTCTGCGCGACCGCCGCGACATTCTCCGGCCGGATCTCATCCAGGCCTTCGCGGTATTCCGCCATCGCAGTTTCAGAAGCCGAACTATTTCCTGCCGCGCCATCCTGACCATCTGTCTCCAGGAAAAGCTTCGCGCCGGAGCCGATCAGGAGGATCTTCTTCCCCGGAAGCTTCTCGTCGCGGTATGCGTTCACTTTTTCACGGATCTCAGAGATATCCGAAGCAACCTCCGGAAGCACCTGTTCCCCTCTATAGTACGCCGCCGCCCAGGCTCTTTTATTCCTGCAGTCGATCAGGGGCACGACGAGCGCGTCCTCCTCTTTCAGCGGCCAGGCCATCGCTTCGAGCGAAGATACCGGGACCGCGGGTTTTTCCAGTACCAGCGCCATCGTCTTCACCGCCGATACTCCGATCCTTATTCCGGTAAAAGAACCCGGTCCCACCGTGCAGGCGAGCACATCCAGATCTTCGTAAGCTGCGCCGTTTTTCTCCATCAGATCATGCATCATCGGCATAAATGTCTGCGAGTGCGTAAGCCCGTCATTTCTAAATCTCGTATCCACAGAGGATCCGTCTTCCCACAGGCATACCGAGCATGCGCGGTTCGATGTGTCACAAGCTAATATTTTCAAAGCACATGCCCTCCTTTTCCATCTTTCCTTTTACCTCTTCCATCTTCGGAAGAAAAGTATCCGGGAAAGAGATCTTTATCGTTCTTTCATCGCCGGTTCCGGAGATCGCAAGGGCGATCCTCTGCTCCGGCAGTGCCTCTTCGATCACGGAGCTCCACTCGATGGCGCATACTCCGTCTCTTTCGAAATATTCATCCAGTCCGGCGTCGTAGAAATCATCCACGCAGGACAGGCGGTAGGTATCAAAGTGAAAAAGCCTCGGGACACCGTTTTCATCGTTATATTCATTCACGATGGTGAACGTCGGACTCGTCACACGCGACCTAAGTCCCATGCCTCTTGCAAGGCCTCTGGTAAAGGCCGTTTTTCCGGCACCCAGATCCCCGTCCAGCGTGATCACATTCCCGGGCTGCGCTACTTTTCCCAGCGCTTCCCCGAGTTTCTCCGTCATCTCAACCGATGTACTGACCGTATTCCAAATCGTCATTGATTCTACCTTCTATCCACCACGATCCGGCCGGAGCCGACCACGAGTACAACTTCACTTTCAAGTTTCAGCGGATCACCGTCAAGAAGTACCAGATCCGGTGCTTTTCCCGCCGTGATCGTGCCGTAACGGTCATCCACGCCGAGCACTTTTGCCGCGGATACTGTGATCGCCTGAATGGCTGCAGTTTCCGGCATGCCGCCTTTCTTTGCAAGAGCTGCCGACAGCGGCAGATACTGTTCCGGGATCTCCGGATGATCCGTCATGATCGCGACCGGAAGGCCCGCCTTATAGAGATCTCCCGCAGTCGAGAGCTGCATATTCCGAAGTTCCGGCTTGCTCCGCTCGCCGATGACCGGTCCGACGATCACGCCGAGGAGCCTGCCGCCGGACGGCTTTCCCGGATCCGAAAGGATGCCCATGCCTCGGTTTTCACCGCATCCGGCATCAAATTCTTCTTTCAGGACATCCGAGATGAGGTGTCCCTCCGTGCAGTGATCGAGTGTATATTTCAGGCAGAACTCATTGGCGATGCGGATCGCGGTCAGGATATCGTCCTGCCTGTGCGCATGGATCTTCAGGGGCTTTTCTCCGAGGATCACTGGGATCATCGCCTCCAGCTCCATATCCTTTTCGAAGACATCCGGGCGCTCCGGCTTATCCTCTTTATCCGCATCTGACTTGCCGGTCTTCGCAGATTCTTTCTTCCCTGCTTCGACCGCTTCGTTATATTCCGCCCACTTTTCATCGGACTGTTTCTTCTTCTCGTAGTATTCGATGGCTTCCGTGAGCACACCGCGAAGAAGCGCCGCATTACCCATACGGGTCTGCGGAGCCTTATTCTCCTTGCCGTAGCACATCTTCGGATTCTCACCGAGCGCTGCCTTCATGGCGATATACGGATCGACGAGTGCACGGTCGACCGTCTTTTCGTAGGTCTTGATCAGCGCGAACTGTCCGCCGACGATATTGGCAGAACCCGGGCCCGCCGCGACCATCGTCACACCCGCTTCTCTTGCTTCCAGGAAGCACGGATCCGCATTATGGATGCCGTCGATTGCGCGAAGATCCGGGGAGATCGGCGATACGATCTCGTTTCCGTCCGAGCCTTCATCCGTCAGGCCGTCATCGAAAAGTCCCAGATGCGAGTGTGCATCGATAAATCCGGGGTAGAGTCTTGCTCCCTTCGCATCGATAGTATTCAGAAGTTCCGTCCGTTCGTCATTCTCGGCAAAATCACGGCGCACATAGAGATTCGGGTCTTCTTTTCCCATCTTCTCCATAAAGGCCTGCCAGCCGTCACCGGATCCGATCTCCAGGATCTTCTTTCTGTCAAAGACCACATACCCGTCGCGGATCGGATCTTTCCCTTCCATCGTATATATTTCTGCGTTATAGATGATCATGCAGTTCCTCTTCCTAAGGCACCGCGGGACTTTTTCCGGCAACTTGTCCGCTTCCCGCGCCGCCCGCTTTTTCTGCCACTATTGTGCCAAAAATCCGTCTAAAAAACAATGAGACGATCGCATCGGACCGTCTCACTGTTTCTCCTATTCTTTTTCATCCCGGAAAGTTTCTCAAAGCCCCCGGTCGGTTTCCTCCCGCTTACCTTTCCTGCACGACCTGGCGCGCCCGGTTATCCACGATCTTCAGGACATCTTCTGCCGTTCTGGAACCCAGGAAGTATCCGGCGGATTCATCTCTGATGATGTCCATCACCGCATCATCCTTATGGATGCAGAAGCGCACGCTTTCTACGATCTCCGTCAGTTCTTCCGGCATATTCGGATCGGCAGGGTAATAAATGACATCCTTTTGGTCTCTGCTCTTAAGAAAATATTCATATACCCGGGCAAGTTTATCCGTCTCTTCCTGTCCTATTTTTGCAAAAGCACTTCTGCTGACGGGAAAAGCAGTGGTTTCGAGCTGTGACTCTTCACCGAAGAAGCTCTTAATGATGCTCCATGCTTCTTTTTTATATGGCGAAGATTCCACAATAGAGATCGATTTCACAGGATCTGCGAGAATACCTTTTTTCTGCGCGGAAGGATACCCGAGGAGCTTTCCGCCACCGGGAACTACCTGCTTATACAGGTGATAATCCTGAAAATCAGATACGGTGACATCACACATTGCCAGGTTCCCGCAGGCAAGCAAATTACCGACATCCTGTATGCTAAATGGTGACCCTATGCCTAATCCCATTACCCCCTCGTATCCTGAGGTACCAATTATCGACTTACTCCAGCGGGCAGGCTTTATCTTCTCATCTGTTTTTCCGTACTTTTTCACTTCTTCCATAAGCCGGATCATATTCTCCGAAGAGAAGGATACGTTTTTCTTTTTCATATCCATATAATCGGTAAGATCCGGAGAAAGATATTTTGCCAGCATCTCTTCGCATTTCATATCCGGGAGCAGCTCGACATTTTCAGGAAGAGAAGCCGCCACCTTATCCAGATCCTCAAAAGACCAGTTCCTTTCCGCATCGACCAGATCCGGAGCCACAATACAGCCATCCAGTTCAAAACACAGAGGCGCGGAATAGAGTTTGCCGTCAGATTCCATCGCACGGAAGATATTATCGAAGTATAGTGACCGGTCAAGTCCATCCTCCCCGTCGATGTATGGATTCAGATCTTCCAGGAATCCTCCGTACTGGAACTGGTCAAATCCGGAAAATCCCAGAAGAATATCCGGGGCATTCCCGCTGAGAAACTGAAGATAGACTTTATCGGCCAGTCCACCCGGTGACTTTTCAGCGATTTCGATTGTTGTTTCTGTTTCGGAAAAGGCGTAATCGATCGTTTCGATACGGAGCTTGTTTCCGGGATCTGCGTTGTATCGCTGCACAAAATCATAGAAATCGTCCGAAATATATGATCCTCCCACATACATGATCTTTTCTCCCGCATGAGGATTCTTCTCTGCGCGATGCAGATTTATAACATAGTATGTCGATCTAGTATTCTCCGGATCAAAAAACTCTGCGATGGCAAAGATCTCATTTTCATTTTTCGGATAGCTCTTCACCATGGAAAGAACATTATGATTCACATCCGTCTGATTCCAGTTAAGTATTTCTTTCATCTCCCCGGAAGAAATGTCATATTTATCGATCCCATTCGGCGTCGTCGAATATAGGCCATCCTCCGAAGCGGATACAGCCTCCGTACTCATGATCCCATTTGTCTTCTTTCCTTCTTTGAGCGACCAGGTCTGCATATCGACCTCATTGATCGTATAGCTGATTTCATTTGAGTATAAGAAGTCAGAGGGAGCCGTCAGTATATAGTATTTCCCGTTCTGCACAAAAATGTCGCTCATTATCGCCCGGCCCATCGGGGTAATAGTCCCGAGATTTTTTCCGTTTTCATCAAACACATAGATCGGCATCTCCATACCCGATCTAGCTTCCGTCATCGTAATCAGGCCGTCAGGAAGGAACTGCATCTTGCTTATAGGACGGTTATCCTTGAACCAGGGAACTTCCAGGGAGATCCTTTTAACAACTTCGCCTTCGTTATTCTTGATAAGAATAAAGTATTCGCTCAGTTCCGGATTCGCATTATTGTCTCTGATGAGGAAGCCCAGGTTTCCGTCTTTGTCCGTAGCGCAAGTCATCAATTCTCCGTCTTTCGGATCATGAAGGTTTCCTTTACTGATAGGTTCTCCATGAAGATCAAACAGTACGGTTTTCTGCGAAGAAAAAGCGTCATAGTCAAAATCCGGTATGTAGGGCATATTCGAGTGAGAGATCTCCTCCGGAAGCTCGTATGTTGCTGTATAATTGACCAGGAGCATATCTCCGAGATACTCTACGGAGTCGACCATCAGGTAAGAGAGTTTCTTTGATTCATCTACCGGGAATTTTAGTTCCCCGACCTCTGATTCAAAGAAAGTGTCCGACTCCAGTATCTCTCTTTTTCTTTTATCTTTCGCTTTTTTCTTACATGCCGTGCAGGCTCCTGCCATAGATAGAAGCAGCGCCACGGCGATGAGCTTTCGCCCGGGATTACGAATGATCACAGTTCATTTACCTCCTTATTTTCCGGTCCTTATTTCATTTTTTCATCATTTCTTTTTTTCATCGTTCCTGCACGATCTGCCGGACCCGCCGGTCGATATTCTGTAATACGTCTTCCGCAGATCTGGATCCCGCGAAGTACCCGGAAGTCTCCTCATCGATCACATCAGCAATATCGTCGTCCACGTGTATAACACATCTCACCTCTTCTGCGATCTCAAAAAGTTCCTCAGCGATTCCTTCACGTGCCGGGAAATAGATAAAATCCTGCATGCCGGATGCGTTTTCAAGGCGATCTTCTTTCCAGGATTCATAAGCTTTTCCGATCCTTTTCACGACGTCCTCATTTTCTTCTTGAAACACGCTCTTTCTTATCGGGAAAGAGGCAGATTCCACACTCATCTTCCCCAATAAAGTCTTCTGCGCATTCTCTGTGAAAAAACCGCGAACGGCCTCCCATGCTTCTTTCGGATACTTTGTACTTTTGGTGATCGCCATCGCATACGGGACAGAGGCAGTCACGCCGGTTCCATGTGATGTAGGAGATCCGACAAGTCTATATGCGTCTCCGGAAAGACTGCTGAAAAATGCATACTCACTTAAGCTTCCCATATAGTAGGGAATAAGCGCGTATTTCCGGTCACGGTACATATCCTCTTCAAAAGGTCCCGGTTCATCGTTTTTGAGCGTATACCCGTAAACGCCCCGGTAATCCGGTTCTATAAGCAAGGTGCGGCTTGATGGCAGCGGAACCTCCGTTCCTCCTTCCACCTGTCCGTATTTTTTCGCTATGCTCATGATTCTCATCATTTCATCACACGAGAATTTCACATCTTTTGTTTTGGAATCCATATACGGGGATAGATCGTACCCCATATATCGCCAGAGCAGCTCCGAGCATTCACTCGGCGACATAAGAAGTGCGTCCGGAGGAAGCGAGCCGGAAACCTTTTCCAGATCTTCCAGCGTCCAGTTTCTCTTTATATCCAGCCGATCCATGTCCGCCAGATACCCGGACAGCCAGAAGCAGAGCGGGGCTGCATAGAGTTTCCCGTTTATCTCGCATGCCCGGAATATATTATCGAAGTATTCTGATCTGGTAAGCCCCCTCTCTCCGTCAACATATGGATTCAGGTCTAAAAGAAGATCCGCGTTTGCGAATTTCCCCATCTCTCCAAAGGAAAGCAGGATATCCGGACTGTTCCCCTCCATCATGTCCAGGTAGATCTTATCTGTCACGGACAATCCGGATGTATTATCCGAATCATAGTCGATGAGGTAATCCATCGTTTCGATCCTGGCGGGGTTATTCCTGTCCGCATTATACTCATAAATCAATCCATAGATTTCCGGACGGATGCCGGTTCCCGCCATCCGGAGTATCTTTTTTCCCGCGTGCGGGTTAGTGGATGCGCGTGTCAGATGGATAATATAGCAGGTATCCCGTCCGGTCTCTGAGTGGCTGTATGTCACCAGAACATTGATCTCATCTTTATTTACCGGGTAACTCTTTGCCATCTGAATCATCTCCCGGTTTACATCTGTCTGATTCCAGTTTAAGATCTCTTCCGCTTCACCGGTAGTAATATCGAGCCTCGATATTCCGTTTCCCGTCGTGAAATACAGTCCGTCTTCACCTTCCTGAATTCCGCTTAGTTCCAGCCCTGCTTTTATCGGCTGTCCCTTTTTGATCGCACCATTTGTCATATCGATCTCATTTACTTCCAGAGAACTGAGAGAGCCCTTCGCTCCGGTCAGAACATAGGGTTTTCCCTCATAAAGAAAAACACTGCTCCGGATGTTCCGCTCCTGAGGCGAAATGGTAAAGAGGTATTTTCCGGAAGCATCAAATGCAAATTCCGCCAGTTCTCTGGTAGCATCCGGTCCCTCCAGAAGAAAACCGCCATCCGGAAGACATTTAAAGTCCCAGAAATATGTCTCCCTAAGCTCCGCGGGAGCTTTCAGATCCACTTTCCGGATCTCCTGTCCGCCACTATCTATTATCCGGATCTGAAATGTTCTTCCTCCCGATCCATATCTTTCGTGCAATTCCGCAAGATTGCCATCTTTATCATAAGAAGTGGCAGACGCGGCATCGGATGTGCTCAGGCTGGTATTCTCATTCGAGAGCATATTCCCTTTAAGATCAAAAACCGCCGTACCTGCGCGGTTATAAATATGTCCTTCCGAGAAAATATCATATTTTTTCGGCGGAACATAAGAAAGATCATACACGATCCGTATCTGTTTCCCGGAAAAACTCACCGAATCAAAAAATAGATTTTTGATCTCTTTCGTCTCATCTGTCGGGATTTTCAGTTCATGGATCTCCGCATCAAAATACGGGTCGCCGGAGAGCACCTCATCCGCTCTTTTTTCCTTCTTTTTCCCGCATCCGCTTCCGGGAAGAAGCAGAAGACAAAGGCACGCCGTCAGGGTCCTTTTCAAATAATTGTGCTGTTGCCCCATTTCGCTTTAAAACGCTCCTTTCCCACACAATATACCCTGCCGTATGGCTCCCCCTCCTGATTTATTGTAACCAAGCGATGTATCGCCTATGTGTCCTTAAAGTGACAAAAAAGGACCGCTCCATATAGGAACGGTCCTTGTTGAAAAGCACTTGTCTTTCGTCCGAAGACGTAAACCGAAGATAAACCTCCGATTAACGCTTACTGAACTGGGATGCCTTACGGGCTTTCTTGAGACCCGGCTTCTTTCTTTCCTTCATACGTGCGTCACGTGTGAGGAAACCGGCCTTCTTAAGAATTGCCTTGTAAGCTTCTTCATCTGCCTGAACCAGAGCACGGGAGATACCGTGACGGATCGCACCGGCCTGACCGGAAATACCGCCGCCGATTGCCTTGCAGATGATATCGAACTTGCCTTCTGTAGCTGTTGCTACGAGCGGCTGACGAACGATGAGCTTCAGAGTCTCGAGACCGAAGTAATCGTCCATATCTTTGTCGTTGATGGTGATCTTACCTGTGCCAGGAAGAAGACGTACGCATGCTACAGCATTCTTACGACGACCTGTGCCATAGAAGTAAACTTTAGTAGCTTTCTTAGCCATGTAACTTATTCCTCCCTATATTAGCTTTCGAAGTTCAGAACTTCCGGCTTCTGTGCAGCATGATCATGCTCAGCACCTGCATAAACCTTCAGCTTCTTAAACATCTGACGTCCGAGAGCGTTCTTCGGGAGCATACCCTTTACTGCAATCTCGAAAGCCTTCTCCGGCTTTGTATCCATAAGCTTTCTGTATGTGGTCTCCTTGAGGCCGCCAGCATAGCCTGTGTGATAACGGTACATCTTCTTGTCAAGCTTGTTACCTGTGAGAACGAGCTTACTTGCGTTGATTACGATTACATAATCTCCTGTATCGATGAAAGGTGTGTATGTCGGCTTATTCTTACCGCGCAGAACAGTTGCAACTTCAGTAGCCAGACGGCCAAGTGTCTTGCCGGAAGCATCAACTACGTACCATTTTCTCTCGATATTTGATGGTGTAGCAACAAATGTCTTCATAATGGACTTCTTCCTCCTAAAAGTATCACGCATAAATATCCCTGTCTTCAGGGCGCTTCACTATAATAGATGCCAAATAGGGGATTGTCAACACTTTTTCTTAAAAATCTCACTGATTTTCAAAAAATCATCGATTTTCGCCGTTTTTCTCTCTTATTCAACGTCCAAAAGAGTTTTTTCCTAAAGGGCGTCACTCAGAAATAGCGCGTTTTTCTATCTCCAAGTAGATCCTTCTTCCCAGATCATATAGCCGTTCGCCGACCTTTATTACTACCCTGCGTATCGTCTGGTCATAAAAGATGGAAAGCAGGATCGACACGAGGAATACTCCCAGAGAAAGAATCATCAGTTTCAGAAGGATAAAACTATATCCCCAGTTTTCATATACTTTCTGCCAGATGATCGGGCGGTAGCAAGCTCTGATAATGATATTTTCATGAATCAGATACACAAAAAGTGTTAGGCTTGCCAGGTAATTGATAACCATATTTCTACAAGATAATCTTCGGAACAGTATAAAAAGCCCGAATGCCATCAGTATGATAAATGGGTTACAGTCAGTATTCCAGTTCAGAACAGAAATCTGCGAACTGCCGGCAGATCTCGCCTGAAACTCAGAAAAAAGAACTGTTCCCAAAATGCATGCAAATCCGATAAAAAACGCTATGACACCGACACAAGTGCGGGATACAGCTTTCTGATCATACAGTTTTATATATGCAATAACAAAATAAATAACAAACCATGCAATCAAAGGAGAGGCCAGAATATCTCTTTGGAGCACAAATCCCATAGTTATCATTATCGAAGAAAGGAAAAGCACAATACGGAAAAGAGATTTGCGGCTTAATGAGCGGATAATCATATTAAGAAGCGGTGCAACCACCAGGAAAATCAGGTAGCATGTGATAAACCAGTTGTTGCTATATAGAAATGGCGAGAGACTGTTACTTGCGTCCATTACGATCTCCCCTCCGTTGATAAGAAGTACTGTCAGAAAGATCAGAACCGAAATGACCCAGTTATCCAGGAAAAGCTGCAGCCATTTCTTCTTATCCAGTTTCTCCCTGCTGATCAGGAACCATGCGGAGCAGATAAAGAATATCGTGGTACCGAGATTGCCGCTATGACGGAGCACTACCAGAGTAATGATTCTCCAGTTGAACGTCACATTATATATCGGAAGAACATAGCTTGAATCCGGGATATAGCCCGAAGCATAGCAGAGCGACATGATCATATGACTTACAACGATCAAGAACATAGAGATCAGCCGGAGAAGTTCTATTCCGGATTCTCTGTTCTTCCATTTTTGCTTAGTGTTCGTCATGATGAATCAGCTCCCGAATTATAAGCCGCGGTCAAATATCATCCGGTTATTTTGCATCCACCGGTGTGACAACACCAAGTTTGTCACACACCGTTGCGATGAGTGCATTATCATTTTTTTCATCACAGAAACCTCTTACAAATACGACCGAATTTCTGGACAGATATACGCCACGCTCGGATTGGCCGCCGGAAACATCGATGACGACCGTACTGTACTGATACCCGTCTTTGCCGCTGGCATATCGGGCGTTCGCCCATCCCTGAACCAGTTTCTGGTCGATCGCACGGTAGATCTTATCTGCCGTCTTTTCATCACTGAAATGAAGAACATATACCGTTGTATCTGTGGGTGTCCCGCTGGGATCATTCTGCCAGAAGCACGAATATAACGCAGCTGTCACTTCAGCGGCTGGAAAGGACATCGAATGGTTGACGATAACATTATATAGAGACTGAGCATCCATTCCTTCGCTACTCATATATACGGGTTTCCCTTCCACTTCCGAAGGGCTTAGAACGGCGCGGGTGAACCCCGTGATCTCATTATATTTGTATGCATTTCTGCTGATCAGAATATTCTCGACTGTGGATATAGAAAAAACTCTCTTTGTTTTGGAACATCCGGCAGCGCTGATAAGCATGGCTGCCGTCAGAATGAACGCGAATGCGCGTTTAAATACCCCCATGATAAACCTCCCAATTTATTTCCGGACCCATGGACACTTCTTTCAAAAAGCGTCCAGGCAATATTATAGCATACCCGGAGGAAGGCGGTCAGCAAGGTCCTAGAGTTCTTTTTCCGAAGATACTATCGCGTCATAATCCGGACTGCTATCGACCGACGCACGGAATAGAAGTTTTCCCGACCGGTCATACATGGAGTACACCGTCTCCGAGTACTGCCAGATCGAGCTGATATACGCGGGCTGTTTCTCATATTCTCCGGTCGGATGATAGGACACAAGAAGATACTTGTCTCCGTAATCGATATAACTCATGACCCCACCGGCGTCAAAGCCATCGAACATCTTATCATCCATATAGACAGGCTTTCCATCCTTCTCCCCGACACGGGTGCGAAGACGCGTCCGCTCAGCAAGTTTCTCTTTTTCCGTGATTACAAGGTCATCGGAAATAGTGACTTTCCAGCCGATCTCGTGGTAATTTGCTCCGGATCCTTCGAAGTCTCCGTCCTCAGACATGGAATTTATCTCCAGAAGAAACCCGTTCTCTGTACTCTCCGCCTGTATCAAGTGATCGTGGCTGCTTCCGCCGATAAGGAGCTGCTTCTCCAATTTCCCGGATCCGTCAAAAACCATGCAGGAGACCTTCGGTTTACCGAGGTCATTGTCCCCCTCTTTTTCTTTATCTGCTCCGAAGAAGTAGTACCGGCCGTCCTTCTCGATGCAGAAGTCAAGTGCGCCGATCGTGACAGAATCCAGCTTTGTATCAAATACGACATTTCCTTTTGCATCACACTTGATGATCCTCGAGTGATATCCCGTCTTGATCTGATCCATGCCGGGAATGTAGTTGGCGTTATATCCCTGTGCGAAGATGAACCCTCCATCTGATGTCGCCGTGAGCGTTGTCGCGCCGTATGCATCGTTTTCAGTTTCTCCGGAATACTCCGCCAGGACCTCTCCATAAAGATCCATCATCGTGATCGTAAATGCATTGGGATCTTTCCCTTCGGAATCTTTTTTCAGTTCCAGAAGTCTGTCCGAAAAAGCCTCCACATGGCAGAATCTGTCTTCCGAGATGATCTTTTCAAATTCCGCGGGCACCGTCCCTACCTGAGCGATAGACTCCGTCGCGCGTGTATCTTCCGTTTCACTTGGTATAGTGGTGGGATCCGGTTTTCTTCCGCAGGATGAAAGTCCGAAAGATGAGGCCATTACCGCCGACGCCAGAAAAGCACCTGCTACACGGGATATATGCTTCTTTCCACTTGGATCGTTCTTTCCCTGACGCATAAAGGATCCTCCTATCAGAGTTCTTTTTCCATCATGAAATCATCGCAGATGAATCCCTCTCCGATATCCGTCTTCTTTTCTTCCACGATACGGAAACCGCGGCGCAGATATACACGGAGCGGAGTATAGTTTCTCTTATTTACATAAAGACGCAGTTTCTTCTTGCCCATCTCCCGCGCCACACGCTCTGCCTCATCGAAAAGCACTATGCTCCGGCGCTGTCCTCTAAAGGGCTTCATGAGATAGAGTTTGCTCAGGAGCAGTGCGTCGTCTTCTTCCGGCACGACACCGCAGTAGCCGATCGGCGTATCGCCCAGTACCAGCAGGAAATACTTGTAATTATCTTCCGTGATCGCCTTATCGATCGCCGGCATGCTCTGGAATTTATCGACCATGTAGTTGATCTGCTCCTGCGAGATGATCTTCGGGAAATGCTCATTCCAGATGATCTGCGCGAGAGATACGACCGCCATCTTTCTGGTCGGATTCGTTACCGGCAGAACTTTTACCTCCGACAGCTGCTCGATGATCTTCGGCACTTCGTTCAGGGATTTGATTACGACATCCGCGGCATTTACATTCTGTCCGCCGGACGTCGGATTATCGTAACCGATCGTGTACATACCGGCCATACGTCCGGCCTGTACGCCTGCGGTACTGTCTTCGATAACGAGGCATCTCTCCGGATCGACATCGAGTCTCGTGGCCGCCAGAAGGAAGATATCCGGCATGGGTTTGCCGTTCTCGACTTCATCGCCTGTGGCGAATACTTCGACATAGGGCCAGAGATTCAGGTGGTCAAAGACCGCCTCCACATAATCCCGGCGCGAAGACGATGCCACGGCGATATGGATGCCCTTTTCATGGCAGAATTCGAGAAGTTCGGTGAGGCCCTCGGATCTTTCCAGGCCCGAGTCCGGGATACCGGCGACATTCTTCTTCCACTGAAGCTCGATCAGGTCTTCCACAGACGCTTTAATATCATACTTGGCCTTCATTGCCGCCCACAGATCTTCCGAGGACCGTCCGACATACGGACGGATCGCTTCATAGGCGCCTTTTGCGCCGTAGCTCTCGAGGATCGATGTCGTGGTCTGGTCGTGGTACGGTTCGCTATCAAGAAGCACCCCGTCCATATCGAAAATCACTGCAGATATCATGTCAGTTCTCCTTCATCATGTCGATGCCGGTCTCTTCGTTCGGATAATTTCCCGTGAAGCACGCATCGCAGAAAGCATGCTCCGTGTCGCCGATCAGGTCGCCGAGCGAGCTCACCTCGAGATATCCGAGGGAATCGGCGCCCAGGATCCCGCAGATCTCCGGGATCGTATGCTGGCATGCGATCAGCATGTCACAGCTCGGTACATCAGTACCATAATAACACGGTGAGATAAACGGCGGCGAGCTGATCCGCACATGTACTTCGGTAGCTCCCGCGTCGCGGAGCATCTTGACGATATTTGCCATCGTGGTACCTCGCACGATCGAATCATCGATCAGCACGACTCGTTTTCCGCGGACGGCTTCTCTTACCGGGTTCAGCTTGATATGTACGGCTTCCTGCCGCTGACCCTGCTCGGGCTTGATGAATGTTCTTCCGATATAGTTATTCTTCATGAAGCCTCTAGCCACCGGGATTCCGGATTCCTCGGCAAAACCGCTGGCCGCGTCAAGTCCCGATTCCGGTACTCCGATGACCACATCCGCATCGACCGGATGCTGCCGGCAAAGGAGTCTTCCTGCCTGAAGACGCGCTTCATAGACACTCTTTCCATCGATCCGGCTGTCCGGACGGGCAAAGTAGATATATTCGAAGATGCACATCTTACAGATGCCGCTGCAGTGTGTGCGGATCGAGCGGATGCCGTTTTCATCGCACACGATGATCTCGCCCGGCTCGACGTCCCGCTCGTACTTCGCACCGACCGCATCAAGTGCGCATGTCTCGGATGCGAACACATAGGAGTTGCCGATTTTCCCCATACAAAGCGGCTTAAAGCCATATGGATCTCTCGCGGCGATCAGCTTCTTCGGGCTCATGACCAGAAGCGCATAGCCACCCTGGATCTGCTTCATCGTTTCTTCTACCGCAGTTTCGACAGAAGGTGTACGCGTTCTTTCTTTCGCAACAAGATATGCAATGATCTCCGAGTCCACCGTTGTCTGGAAAAATGCACCTTCCTCTTCCAGTGCTTTTCTAAGGGAAATGGCATTCGTAAGATTGCCGTTATGCGCCAGAGAGAGTGTTCCTTTTACATACTGGGTGACCAGCGGCTGGGTATTGCTGAGGACGCTCGCCCCGGTCGTCGAGTAGCGGACATGTCCGATGGCGATCGTGCCTTCGAGTGAATCAAGCATCTCATGGGTGAAGACCTCGCTGACCAGTCCCATATTCTTCTGGCAGCGGATCCAGCCGTCGTTATTGATGGCGATGCCGCAGCTCTCCTGACCTCTGTGCTGTAGCGCAAAAAGTCCATAATACACCAGCGGCGCGATCCGAAGACCATCGTTGTCAAAAATACCGAAAACACCGCATTCTTCATGTCGGGAACCGATCATGCTGACATCACCTTCCTTTTCGAGATTATTGTATGAAATCACTCTTTTTTCTGTCAATGCGATATACTGATAAGAAATGAATGGAAAGGAACTACTTTTTCGTGGAATTCTGCTCAAAAAGCACTTCTGCCTATCGGAAATGCCGTCTTTGTCCCAGAAACTGTGGTGTGGACAGGACTGTCCGGTCCGGGTTTTGCGGGATGACCTCCGAGCTTCGGATCTCGAGGGTCGGCCTTCACATGTGGGAAGAGCCCTGCATCTCAGGAACCACAGGATCAGGAACGATCTTCTTTACAGGATGCAGTCTGGGCTGTGTCTTCTGCCAGAACCACGAGATCTCGCGCCGGAAGAATCCGGGCACTTCCTTTTCCGGCACTTCCGACGGAGCATGTGCTTCCTTTCCCTACGAACTTCCCGGCCGCGTCTATTCCATAGAAGAATTTGCAGACGCCATGCTCGATCTTCAGGCACAGGGTGCCAACAACATCAACTTCGTGACCGGCACACATTTCGTCCCGCACATTATCGAGGGCGTCCGTCTTGCCCGTGAAAAAGGACTCTCCATTCCGACTCTGTTTAACTGTGGCGGTTATGAGAGCGCCGAGACGATCCGTTCACTTGAAGGAACGATCGACATCTACCTTCCGGATATGAAGTACTTCTCCGGGAAGATCAGTGCGAAGTACTCGCACGCCCCGGACTATTTTGAACATGCGAAAGAAGCTATCACCGAGATGGTCCGCCAGTGTCCGAAGCAGGTCTTTGATGAAAAAGGTCTTATGAAAAAAGGTGTCATCGTCCGTCATCTCATGCTCCCGGGTATGCTCTTCGACAGCAAGCATGTCCTGGACTATCTCTGTGAGACGTACGGCAACCGCATCACGATCAGCCTGATGAACCAGTATACTCCGATGCCGGGTGTTCCTTCCGAGCTTTCCCGGCCGCTTCCGCCGGAGCACTACCGTGCCATGGTCGATCACCTTGCCCTCCTGGGGCAGGAGAATGCCTTTATTCAGGAAGGCGGTACTGTCTCCGAGAGCTTCATCCCTGACTTTGAGTGAGATTTCTTTATTCCACCTCTGCGCGTCACAACACTTGAAAGAATCTGATATACTGTTGCTATGAATGAAGATATACTGAAAAACCACGGATTACACTCCGAATATGATGGTTCCACTCCCCTGATCTACAGCCAGCCGGTCCGTAGCTTCAGTAAGCGCGTGCTTCACGGCGAAGATGAGGATGTCGACCTTGTCCCGGATACGAATATGCGTATCTGGTATAACAACCAGTTCGGAAACTATTCCCAGCACAAGCACAATGTCCTGGAAATCTGTATCCCGATCGAGAATGAATATAAATATATCGCGAACGGTAAGAGCTATGTGATCACCCCGGGCGATATCCTCTTTATGCCGCCGGGAATGCTCCACGAGATCGAGTGCCAGAACGAAGGGTGCCGTTTTATCTATCTCTTCGCCATCGACTTTATTAAGGATCTCTATGAGTTTTCTTTCCTTACAGAATTCTTCAGCGAACCGCGCGTGATCAGCGAGGCGGCGTTTACGCAGGTGTATGGAAAGATATACTCTGCCTTTATGTCGATCAATGACCAGTACTTCATGTACACGAATATGGTCCTGGAGATGCCGATCTATGCCAAGCTTCTCGAGATATTCAGCCTGCTCGCATCGATCAATCCCCAGTTTGCCCCGATCCGCACGGAAGATGATAAGACAAAGAGCAAGTACGAGAAGTTCAGATCTCTCATTAACCATATCAACTCGCACTACATGGAGGAAATCACACTCGAATGGGCTGCCGATTTTGCCGGATTTTCGAAGTATCATTTCTCACGTCTTTTCAAGGACTACACGGATGTTACTTTTGCGGACTATCTCATGCACCGTAGGATGCAGGCGGCAAGGATCCTTCTGACGGATACTTCATCAACAGTTACAGAGATCGCTTTTCAGACCGGTTTTAACAACCTGACCAGTTTTACGAGAAGCTTCAGAAATGCCACCGGCATGACACCTTCGGAGTACCGCCAGACGCAGCAGGCCAATAAAGCCTCTCGTGCTGCTTTACCTTCTGAACTTCCATCCCAAGGATCGGAATCCTCCCCGGAAGGTTCCTCTGATGCTGCTTCCGAAGTATCTCACGGCATTCCCCGTCAGATCCCCGATCCGGATTTCCCGGAGGCAAAAGCACTGACCCATCCGGACTCTCATCCGATACCGCACTCGGTCTTTACGACAGGATCCGATTTCGATTTCGAAGACGAGTATTGATCCGGGGCCCAGTGCTTTTCCATAGGAAACTATTCCATCACTATTAAAAAACGATCAGCAAAACTAAAAGAAGTCCCCTTCGTGAATGAATCACAAAGGGGACTTTGATTACCATGTGTTTTCCGCTCTTTATTAGAACGGTTCTGTGATGAGGATTAACCCTTAACGGAACCGAGAGCGATACCGCTTACGATGTACTTACTGAGAAGCAGGTAAACGATGATAAGCGGAAGTGCTGTCATGGAGAGACCGAGATAGATACAACCGAACTCAGTCTTGTAGATATCCTCGTTGAGGCAGGCTACCATGATCGGCATGGTGTAGTTCTTCGGCTTATTGAACAGGATCATCGGCAGGAAGTAGTTGTTCCAGGAACCTACGAATGCGAAGATAGCCTGTGTAGCCATAGCTGGTTTCATGATCGGAAGTACGATCGAGTTAAATGTTCTAAACTCACTCGCACCGTCGATACGTGCTGACTCAACGATATCCATCGAGAGAGTACCTTCGAGATACTGCTTCATGAAGAATACTGTCATCGGAGCTGCGATAGCCGGCAGGATAAGCATGAGCTTGTTGTCGGTCAGGTGCAGCTGATAGCATGCACGGTAGAAACCGATCATAGTAACAGTACCCGGCAGGCACATGATACCAATGATCAAAGAGAAGAACGCTTTCTTCAGCTTCCAGTCATATGCATGGATCGCATACGCTGTTAAGCAGGAGAAGTAAATGTTCAGTACTGTAACAGATACAGAAATGATCAGGGAGTTCTTCATACCAACGAGAGGTTTGAAAGTCTCTTTCTTACCAAGAATATCGATATTCTTGAAAAGATCCTTACCAGGAATAAGAGATACTGCCGTGTTCTGGATCTGAATAGTAGATCTTGTCGCGTTGACCAACATGATGATAAACGGGAAAAGACTTAAGAGTGCCAAAATCGTACAAACAATATAGATTACTGTCTTAAATGCGATATCGGACTTTGCCTTGGAGTGTAAAACTACGTCATTTGATGCCATGAATTACAACCCCCTTCCTAATGCTTTTGCGCGTTTCATTTCCTGCTTCTTCATCTTAGCGAGCTTCGCTGCGTCCTTGTCTCTCAGGAGCCAGAACAGGAAGACAGAAATCACCATGATGATAAGGAAGAGAATGATACTTGCTGCTGCAGCACGGTTGTACATATAAGGATCCTTGAGTGCTGTCTGGTAGATATAGATAGCGATCGTCTGGAGACCCAGCTTCTGCTTACCTTCACCAAAGAGCATCGGGATATCAAACATGGACAGACCACCGATCATAGATGTTACGAGTGTGAACAGCATGATCGGACGAACACTCGGAAGTGTAATATTCCAGAATTTTCTCCATCTGCCGGCACCGTCGATTTCAGCAGCCTCGAAGATCTCGGGGTTGATACCGATAACGGCCGCGATAAGAGTGATCATGGTAGAACCATACCACTGCCAGCACTGGATGAATTCAACGATACCTCTTGAAGCCATACCATTATCCAGGAAGTAGAAAGCCTTCTTGAAAATGCCGAGCTTAATGAGCATATCGTTTACCGGGTATCCTGCAGGATATCCGAACAGCGTACGGAACAGGATAGCGATCGTAGCTGCTGTGATGATATTAGGAAGATAGAAAACTACCTTATAGAAGCCCTGACCCTTAACCTTAACACGGTTATCCGTAAACCATGCAGCAAGGAGAAGAGCGAGCGTTAACTGCGGAATAAAGTTGATAATCCAAATCTTCGCCGTGTTGATCAGAGAGTCCAGGAAATAACTCATCTTTCCTGTAGCTCCTCTCGGCTTAAAGAGATACTTAAAGCTGTCGAGTGGATCACTAGCTATTTTCAGTTTTGGCGGAATGATACCTTTCTGATTCGTAAAAGCGATCAGCAAAGTGTACATAATCGGGTAAAGTGTGAAAATAAGAAAAGCAACAAAGAATGGAATAGCAAACAGGTATCCGTATTTTGAATAGCTAACGAGTCTTTTTCGTTTCAAAATTTAACACCACCGTTCACTTTAATAAAAAGAAAGGAGGCGGCGAAATCCCTTTCGTCCGCCTCCGAATCTTTAATTGTTTACATCAAATCACTTGATGCGAGGTTGAAGTCTCAAGGTCTAAATTAGATCTCGATACCCTTCTCAGCGCAAGCATCCTTGAAGTTGTTGATAGCTTCTTCCTTAGTGATCTTGCCACGAGCATAGTCAGCAGCGTTGTCTGTGAATACACCATTGAGCTGATCATCCAGGAGAGACTTACACTTAGAGGAAGCGAACTTTGTAGCTTCGATGAAGATCGGGAATGCATCCTGACCGCCGAGGAGAGCCATGTCACCCTTAACCTTAGCAAGTACTGTAGAGGAAGCAACTGTATCCTTTGTGCCGTTCTCGTTCATAGCACCGGATGCCCACAGATACTGGAGACCAGTGTCAGAAGAATCAAGTGTTACCCACTCAACGAACTTAGAAAGGAATTCCTTCTTATCAGCGTTCTCGATGCCCTTCTTGTTAACGCAGAGCCAAGAACCGCCCCACCAGAAGCCTACCGGAGACTCACATACACGCCAGTCGCCCTTTGTGTTTGCAGAGTGGTCACCCATTGTGTAGTTGATGAGCCATGCAGGTCCGAAGAAAGCGAATACCTTACGTGTTTCGTTTGTCTTAGGATCCTTGGACTCGCCGTTCATAGCAGCGTACCAAGCGTCGTTCCAGTTACCTGTCTCGTTGGTCCAGTTGTTATCGTAAGCTTCCTTGATGAGATCCATGTAAGCTTCTCTCTGCGGGTCGATGTTAACCTTATTGTCAACAACCCACGGTGTTGTAGCAGCCTTCTCAGCTACGTTCCAAAGATCACCGAAGTCAGCTACTGCAGCGTAGCCCTTTTCCTTCAGCTGAGCAGCAGCCTTCTTGAATGTATCCCAAGAACCGGATCCGCCGCCAACAGCCTTCTTAACCTCTGCCGGATCATCAGAACCGAAAACTTCCTTAGCGATGGAAGCAGAGTAGATCATAGCACCACCAGTGCACTGATAGCAAAGAGCAACCAGCTTACCGTCTGTGTTAGTACCAAGATCGATTGTGTACTGAGCGATCTGAGCATCCTTCAGCTTACCATCAACGTTGTCGATGAAGTCAGCGTACGGAGCTGCGAGAGAAGAAAGGTCACCCTGTGTATAAGGCAGAATGTAGTCAGCCTCTGCTACGTAGATGTCCGGAGCACCGTCACCGCCAGCTGTCAGAGCAGCGTTCAGCTTTGTAACGTAAGCGCCGTTTGTGTTAGCAGATACCATAGCTGTTACCTTGTACTTGGAAGCCATGTCCGGGTTATCAGC
This sequence comes from uncultured Eubacteriales bacterium, assembly GCA_900317035.1. Classification (GTDB taxonomy): domain Bacteria; phylum Bacillota; class Clostridia; order Saccharofermentanales; family Saccharofermentanaceae; genus Scatonaster. Next base: position 7,853 of record ONFC01000002.1, on the reverse strand, counting down.
CATGAAACGCTTAACCATGCCAGGAACCTCAGGGCTCATCGCGAACATGTTGATCTCGATGGAACCAGTACCGTAGCTCTCAATAGCTGTGGTAACTTCTGTTGTGGTTTCCTCACTGGAAGCCTCAGTCTCGCTGCTTTCAGCAGACTCAGAGCTCTCAGCAGAAGAGCCTTCTGTTGCAGAAGCAGTTGTGTCACCGTTGCCGCTGGTTGTGGACTCGTCTTTTTTCTCGTCCTTCTTACAGCCAGCAAACATTCCAGCGCACATTGTGAAGCAAAGAATACTTGCAATTACTTTTTTCATATCGTCCTCCTGATATTTGTAGATTTCCGACGAAAATTTCGCCCGATTCTTGTAACTACAGGTACATAATAACCATTGCATCGACTTCTTTCTTTACATTTCTTGCGAATTGTACTCTGTTTTGATGACGTTTATTGCTATTTCGAGGGCGAAACGTTTCGTTATGTCAAATTCTTTGCTTTCTTGGTATAATCTTTGTGTGTTGAATCCCGGAGAATATAATCTCCCTTTCGAGGTGTGAATAATGAACGAATCTACTTTCAATTCCAATAACCCGGCAATGCGGTTCCTGACGAACCTTTTTAATATATTCTGGGCTAATCTTCTCTTCTTCTTCACATGTATTCCGATCATCACCATCGGCCCTTCTCTCTGCGCTCTTTACCGTGTCTGTCTGAAGATCATCTCCGGCGAGGACCCGATGGTCTATCACGAGTATTTCCGTGAATTCAAGAACAGTTTTAAAAAGGGTACGCTTCTTTGGATACTCGTACTTCTTTTCGGAGGGCTTTTCGGATTTGAGCTATATGGCATCTACTTCCGCGACGACCTGATCAGCAACAGCCTTGACTGGCTCCAGTATCCTGTATGGGCGATGCTCCTTATCGTAGTGCAGGTCTTCCTGTACGGATTCGCACTTCTCTCTGTTTTCGAGAATTCTTTTAAGAATACGATCATCAACTCCATCCTTCTCAGCATCAAGCATATTCCGATCACGATCCTGCTGATCGCGGTCTGGCTCTTCACTCCTCTCCTGGTCAACACATTCCCCCAGACTTTTTACGGAGTCGTCGGATGCGAGATCTTCTTTAATCTTGCACTGCGCGTATATATCTGTTCCGTATTCCTTCACAAGGCGTTTGACCTGAAGAAGATCAAGATCTCCAAAGGCGGCGTCGCATATGAGGAGTCCTACGACGACCTGATCGAATATATCGATGACAAAGATAAAGACAGCGACTCCGATTCCGATGAGGATGATGAAGAATACGATGAAGACGATGAGGAATATGAACCGGACGAGTTAGACGACACCGATGAGGCGGAAGACTCTGACGAGGATGACGAAGACGATTCTGATGATGACGATGAAGAGTCTGAAGAGGATGAAGATGAAGAATCCTCTTCAGAAGAGTCCGAAGAGGATTGATCGAAAAGCTTAATCAGATTTCAGGAGAAGAAGAGATACTCTATCAGGAGTCTCTCTTCTTCTGTTTTTGAAGAGAACTTCGAGAGCATCAGGTAGTGCTTCTCTTCCGATCCGTTATATGCCGGATAGAAGAAATCCATATCTGTTACATTGATCCCGGCCGGGAATCTCTTTCCGCCTTCGAGCTCCAGATAGAATAGTATTCCGCGGTTTTCCAGATCCTCTAGCTGCTCTTTCGAAAGAACTTCGCTAAGATCACGGACACCCGCTTCCCCATATTCTTTGATCGCACGGGAGTTGGTAACAACAATATCGATCACTTCACTCTGCATCAGCGACACCAGCTTCTGTACACTGTTGGTCATGTCCTGGCTTAAATAGGATGAGTCCTCATTCGTCGGGAAATGATAGGTGCAGTCCACACTTATCGTCTGTCCGATCGACTTGGCATATTCATCGAAGATATGATTGGACTCGTATCTGGCATTTACGCAGGCGATCGACAGATATTCCTTTTTCGTAGCTTTCAGATAAGAGTTCACAAAGGAGATGATGATGGCGATGACGATCACCGGAATGATCACCCACCACTTATAGTATGTCCACAGGTGGATGACAGATTTCTTGAATCCCATCTTTTTAAGATTCAGTTTCGGTTTTTCAAGACTCGGATCCGGCATGTCATCTCTCCTCTTCTTTTTTGCTACCGATATGATAGCAGAATCCTCAAAAAGTGCAAATAACGGCGTAAAAACGCGAAACCGTTTTCGATTTCGCGTTTTCTATATAATACATATTATTATATATAGGAAGTTTGTAAAATAATTTGATAATTGAAACCGGTTAAGTTCTCACTCTTTGTTCGGCAGGATCGCAAACTTGATGATGCAGTCACATGCCACTTCATCACCGACAGATGCCACGCCATGACCCATACCGACCGGACCACGAAGAGCTGTGATCTCTGTCTTCAGTGTAAGGACATCACCCGGAACTACCGGACGCTTGAACTTACACTTATCGATGCCGGCAAACACTGCGATGCGGCCTTTGAACTCTTCCTTGCAGAGGATCGCGACCGCACCGGTCTGTGCAAGCGCTTCCACCTGAAGGACACCGGGCATGATCGGCATCTCCGGGAAATGGCCCTGGAAATAAGGCTCATCGTAGGTGATGCATTTTCTGCCGATGGCATACTCTCCTTCTTTATAATCCTCGATCGCATCCACCAGTAAGAACGGGGAACGATGCGGAAGAATATCCATGATCTCTCTTGTGGTAAGTGCTTTTGCCATAGTATTAACCTCGTATTACTCTTCGAAATGCTTCATGATGATGGAAGCATTGTGTCCGCCAAAACCGAGCGAGTTGCTCATCGCATATTTTACATCCTGCTCATAGGATCTGCCAAAGCAGTAGTTCAGATCCATCTCATCCTCGGTCTCAGAAGAGCCCATGGTCTGGTGGATAAAGCCTTCCTGAACGGACTTCGCAAGAACGATCGCCTCGATTGCACCGGCTGCACCGAGAAGGTGTCCGGTCATGGACTTGGTGGAATTGATCTTTACATCCTTCGCACTATCTCCGAGCGCTGTCTTGATCGCACGGGTCTCGAAGAGGTCATTGTGGTGGGTGGATGTGCCATGAGCGTTGATATAGTCGATCTCAGAAGGCTCGATGCCTGCATCTGCGATCGCTGCCATCATGGCATGCGCCGCACCGATACCGGACTCCTCCGGAGATGTGATGTGATATGCATCGCAGGAAGCGCCGTAGCCGACCATCTCGGCATAGATCTTCGCACCTCTGGCCTTCGCGTGCTCATACTCTTCGAGAACGAGAACGCCTGCGCCCTCACCGAGAACGAAGCCATCTCTATTCTTATCAAACGGGATCGACGCCTTCATCGGATCCTCGTTGAAGGAAAGTGCTTTTAGCGCACAGAAACCGGCAACGCCCATCGGGCAGATCGCCGCCTCAGTACCGCCGGCAAGGATCACATCCGCCTCATTGTGCTGGATGCTTCTGTATGCCTCACCGATGGAGTTCGTACCGGAAGCACACGCGGTAACAACATCGATATTCTTACCCTTGAAGCCGGTAACGATCGCGATGTTACCTGCTGCCATATTGGAGATCATGAGAGGAATATAGAGAGGTCCGATCTTGTTCGGTCCGAAGTCCAGAAGTCTCTTGTGTTCACGCTCGGTCGCCTGCATGGAACCGACGCCGGAACCGACGATAACGCCACAGCGGTAAGCATCTTCCTTCTCGATATCGATGCCGGAATCCTTAACAGCCATCAGAGCGGAAGCTGCCGCATACTGGGAGAAAAGCTCCATTCTCTTGGCCGTCTTAAAGTCCATGTATTCATCTGCCTTGAAGTCCTTTACTTCACCGGCGACCTTGGCTCTGTAGTCCGTTACATCGAACTTCGTGATCGGTCCGATACCGACTTTGCCGGCCTTGATATTCGACCAGAATTCCTCGACGGTGTTACCCAGCGGTGTGACCGCACCCATTCCTGTTACTACAACTCTTCTCATGTTTCTTTACCTTCCTTTGTTTCAGGTTTTATCGGGAGCACAGGCCTTTCACGGCCGCGCTAACTCTCACTATTACATGCACATTCCGCCATCGACGGTCAGTACCTGTCCTGTAATATAATCTGCTTTTTCCGAAGCGAGGAATCCGATCGCATTGGCGATGTCTTCCGGCTTTGCGGTGCGCTTCAGAGGAACCATATTAAGGAATGCTTCCTTCACCTTATCGCTCAGCACATCGGTCATATCTGTCTCAACAAAGCCCGGTGCTACCGCGTTCACAGTAATACCGCGGGAGCCGAGTTCTTTTGCCAGAGACTTCGTAAAGCCGATGATACCGGCCTTGGAAGCGGCATAGTTCGCCTGACCGGCATTTCCCTGAAGGCCGACGATCGAAGCGATGTTGATGATCTTTCCGGATCTCTGCTTCATCATGATCGCCGCGCAGGCCTTGCTGAAGAGGAAACATCCCTTGAGGTTCGTATCGACGACCGCATCGAAGTCCTCTTCACTCATGCGGAGAAGGAGTCCGTCCTTTGTCACGCCGGCGTTATTTACCAGAACATCTACGGAACCGAAAGTCTCCATCACATTCTCGATCGCGATCTGGACCTCGGCCATGACCTTGACGTCGCACTTGATGGCGATCGCCTCGACGCCATTCGCTTTACAAGCTGCGACGGTCTCGTCCGCTTTTTCCTGATTTCCGTGGAAGATCACCGCCACGTTCATGCCCATTTTACTAAGTTCGATGGCGGTCGCACGGCCAATACCGCGGGATCCTCCGGTTACGATCGCAGTCTTGCTCATGCCTGTTCCTCCGCCTTTTCCTTGATGCGTGCAGCTACAGCCTTTACATCTTCGAGTGTCTCGACGTTTAAGATCTCTACGTCAGACAGTGTCTTCTTTTCAAAACCGGAGATAGTCTTACCCGGTCCGATCTCGATAAATGTATCGACGCCGGATTTAGCCAGAGCTTCGATATCCTGCTGCATACGGACAGATCCGCTGACCTGTTTTTCAAGAAGTTCCGGGATCTCTTTAGAATCACTGACGAGATCGCCGGTGAGGTTTGCCGCGTACGGAACCTTCAGATCAGAAAACTCAACTTCATCGATGTAGGAGCGGAGCTTCTCACCGGCCGGCTTCATGATCGGGGAGTGGAACGGGCCGCTGCACTTCAGCGGAATAACTCTCTTCGCGCCCTTTTCTTTCAGGACTTCGCCTGCTTTCTCAACAGCTTCTTTATATCCGGTGATAACGATCTGGCCGGGGCAGTTGAAGTTTGCGACATACACGCCGTCGATGCCCTCGATCGCAGCACGGAGATCTTCTTCACCCATGCCAATGACAGCGCTCATGCCGCCGATATCCGGAGCTGCTTCTTCCATGATCTTGCCTCTTTCAGTGACAAGCTTGATCGCATCTTCAAAAGACATGGCACCGGAAGCTACCAGTGCTGTATATTCTCCAAGAGAAAGACCACATGTTGCATCCGGCTCGACACCCTCTGCACGGAGAGTTTCTGTCGCTGCCATGCATGCTGTCAGAAGGCAGACCTGTGTGTACTTGGTCTGGTTCAGCTCTTCCTTTTCGTGGAAGCAAAGATCCGGAATATCGTAGCCGCTGATCGAGGAAGCCTTGTTAAAAAGGTCTCTTGCCTCTGCACACTGCTCGTAGAAATCCTGCATCATTCCGTTTTTCTGGGCGCCCTGGCCCTGGTACATAAATGCGATTTTCATTACTTTTTACCTCCTAAGAGTGATTCTGCCTGATCCATCATGGATACGATTCTTTCTTTTACTGTTACCTGTTCTTTCAGGAGACCGGAGATCTGGCCCGCCATGAAGGAGCCCATGTCCTTGTCACCATCGAGGACAGCTTTTCGCAGGGATCCGAGGGAGAGCTGCTCGAGCTCATCCAGAGTCGCGCCGTCCGCTTCCATCTTCAGATAGAGCTTGGTCAGCTGGTTTCTGATCGTTCTTACCGGATGGCCGGTCGATCTTCCCGTGACCTTGGTATCGATGTCGCTGGCCTTAATGACAAGGTCCTTATAGTTCTGATGAATATTCGTCTCTTCGCATGGGATGAAGCAGGTGCCGCACTGTACGCCCTCAGCGCCCAGCATGAATGCTGCCGCGATTCCTCTTCCGTCTGCGATACCGCCTGCGGCAACGACCGGAATGGAGAGCGCATCCACGACCTGCGGTACCAGTGTCATGGTGGTCAGTTCACCGATATGTCCGCCGGACTCGGTACCCTCGGCAACAACTGCGTCGACGCCGAGCTTTTCCATTCTCTTTGCAAGACCGACAGAAGCAACGACCGGAATGATCTTGATGCCGGCTTCCTGCCACTTCTTAAGATATCTTTCCGGAGAACCGGCTCCGGTGGTGATTACTGCGACTTTCTCTTCTGCCAGGACATCTGCGATCTCCGGAGCATGCGGGTTCATCAGCATAACATTTACGCCGAAAGGCTTGTCTGTCAGTTCACGGCAGCACTTGACCTGGTTTCTTACCCAGTCCGCATCCGCTCCGCCGGAACCGATGATACCCAGGCCACCGGCATTACTTACTGCAGCCGCGAGATGGTAATCTGCGACCCAGGCCATGCCGCCCTGCATGATCGGGTATTCGATGTTCAGAAGTTCTGTAAGTCTCGTTCTCATTTCATGATCTCCTTAATGCCGCGTGGGTCCGCGGCTTTTCTATTCACGCACTCATAAAAACCTGCGGGTGCTTTTGCCGTATATGAATCAGATCTCTGTCTGTACTGCGCCCCAGAGAAGGCCGGCGCCGAAGCTGGACATAACGACCTTCTTCTTTCCTTCACCGAGCAGGCCCTGCTTCTTCATCTCATCAAGAAGGATCGGGATACTCGCCGAAGATGTGTTACCTGTCTTTTCGATGTTCATCGGAAACTTCTCGATCGGCTGCTTCAGGCGCTTGGCCACCGACTCGATGATGCGGCGATTCGCCTGGTGCAGGATATAGTAGTCGATCTCATCCGGATCCGTGCCGGTCTTCCCGAGAAGATCCTCGATGATCTTCGGCACTTCCGTGACCGCAAACTTAAAGACTGTCTGGCCGTCCATCTGAATGTAGTTGGACTTTAAGAACTCAGGAGTCTTCTCTTTCCCTTTCTGCATATAGGACTCGCAGTGCATGCACTCGCCGCGTTTTCCGGCTGCGCGCATGATCGCATCGTATTGGAGCGTCTCATCGGACGTGATCACACAGGCTCCGGCTCCGTCGCCAAAGAGGATGCAGGTGCCTCTGTCCGTGAAATCCATATAGTTGCTGAGGTTCTCTGTTCCGATGACCAGTGCTGTTTTCACCATGCCGGAACGAAGATAGTTCTGGGCAGTAACAAAAGCGGTCAGGAATCCCGGGCACGCCGCGTTCGTATCGAAACACATGGCGTTATCCGCATCGACCGCTGCCTGAACGCTCGCACTCAGTACCGGGAAAAGTACATTTGGCGTTGTGGATGCCACGATGATCAGTCCGATCTCCATCGGGTCGATGCCGGCATCTGCGACAGCGCGCTTCGCCGCCTCGATTGCCATGCTCTCGGATGTATCCTTTTCCGGATCGGAGATGTGGCGCTCCTTGATACCGGTGCGCTCGGTGATCCATGCATCGTTCGTATCAACGATCTTCGCCAGATCGTCGTTCGTCATAATTCTATCAGGCAGATAGCTGCCAATACCAATCACCCGGCCGAAACCTCTAGTCATTTCAGTGGATGAATTTGTGTTGCTCATAAATTACTTTGCCTTTCAAACTATTTTACATTCAAAATATATTCCTTATATATGATAATGTCAATACGAGTTTCTTGATATTTGGGCG
>ONFC01000171.1 GCA_900317035.1 uncultured Eubacteriales bacterium | reverse complement strand
ATGAAGACGACTTTTGAAGAGCGTGTCCGCAAACTCGGCCTTTCCGACAGTGAGACAGATGAACTGATAAATAAGAATCAGGAACTCCTTGATCTATATTATTACCCGGCGATGGAGATGCTGATCCAGAAGCTTCCTGAGCTGAAGGGCAAGTGCAACGATGGGCCGTACCTGGCAGAAACAGCGGATGGAAAAGCCTACTATGAGGCGCTTTTCCATCGGAAGACCGGAACGGATATGTCTGTCGAGGAGTGTAAGAAACTGCTTCAGGAGAAGATCGACGAGATCTACGAAGAGTATCTGCCGCTTTGGAAAGCCAATGGTGCACATTACGGCTTCGGAGATCTGGAGTTTGATGAGGCAACGGAGTGGTGCAAGCGCTTCACGGAAGAGAATTTCCCGGCGATCTCGAAGCATGATGTCGAAGTATATCCTATCCCGAGACAGCTCTACGACTCGATCCAGCCGGCAAGATATTATCCGTCGCCGATCGATAACTATACCAAGCATACCGTGTGGGTAAACAACGCGGTGCTGGATGACCCGCAATACGATATGTACACGCTCGTGTCGCACGAGATGTATCCGGGGCATCTCTATCAGCACCAGTATCAGGCTGAGAATCTGCAGAGTAAGTATCAGGTGTTTGCGATGTCAGAACCATACGCGGAGGGCTGGGCACAGTATTCCGAGACGATCATGATCCGTTATGCGCCATTTGACCGGGAACAGGCGAAACAGTCTGTGATGGCATCGATCTTTTACTCGACATTTATCGCTGCAAGACTCGGTATCGGTGTCGAGTATGAAGGATGGGATTACGAGGACTGCAAGACCTACATCATGCATTACGGGCAGGAGGAGTCCGTCATAGACGAATACTGGACGCGTCTTACTGCTGAGCAGGGATATGCGCTGGAATATGCATTCGGCTACATTTTCACATCGGAGATCCTGGATCAGACGATCGCCGATCTTGACGGCATCTGTACGCCGGAAGAAGTGTATAAGGCTTATCTGGATCTCGGATGTGCTCCGTTTTCCGTATTGAAAGAAGACATGGCCGCTTTCGCAGAGAGCAAAAAGAATTGACCTTCCTGCACGTAATACCTGTGCAATAGTTGCCGTTTAGTGTATATGCAGAAAACACGCTTCCTTCCGAGGCTTTCCGCGGGGTGCAACTGCATCGACCCGAATTTGTCACGAAATTGTAGTAAAAAGTGCCTCCGAAACACTTGTATGAAAAGACATTATGTTATAATTAACTAGAAGTAATGGGATGATCCCATAATTTGGAGGCCTCAAAACATGGCAAAACAGACTCGTCTGGCGACGACGCTTACAGCGAGATATTTTCCTACAACAGAGCTTACAGACGCTTTTTATATGGACGGCCGCGTGACCAGTAAGTCCGTCGCCCGTTCCGCAGATCTTACGAACGACAAAGAAGACAGAGGTTTTTTCTTCTCTGTATTTTCCCATCAGACAAATCCTGATCAGGATCCGAATGCACTTCCGCCTTATGAGCCGATCCTCCGCCGTCTCGGTACGGAGCTGAAGACCGGCCGCCGTTCCCTCGATGATTCGATCGGCGAGATGGTAAATACCGCGGTTTCGATCACCGGCAAGATGAAGATATCCCAGGGCAATAACCGTGCGCCTTTCTTCGCAGGTGTTATGGTCAAGGATGGTGAGGCATTTGCTTCGACGATCGGAAAAGGACTGGCATTCCTCTATCGTGACGACACGCTCTACCCGATGACAGCGACGGATATCCGCATCGATGCGATCAATACCGCCCGTCAGAAGGTCGATAATTTCTATAACTTCTGTGCGACCAAGACTGCTCCGGCACTCTGTTCCAATATCGCCCAGCTCAAACTGGATGACTGCATCATCCTCTGTAACCGCGAGGTCTATGAGGCTCTGGGACAGCAGGAACTCCTGCGTATCCTTTATGACGCCGAGGATCAGAGCGATGCTGCATCTGTTGTTATCACAGAAGCGGCAGCGAAGCTTCCGGGTGTCCCGCTTCAGTTTATGATCTCTTTCGTCGAAGATATCACCTCCAGTGAAAAAGGCGGATTCTTCGGATTCGGCAGAAAGAAGAAGAAAGTCGTCGAAGAAGTGATCGATGATGACGATGATTATAATGTTGCGCCGCCGGTACCGCTCGAGTCTCCGAAAAAAGCACCGGCTCCGGTATCTCAGGATGCGATGCTTTTCGGCGATGTTCCTGCCGCCGGTAAATCTCCTGATGCAAAAGTTCTCGAAGCTACTGCGATCACACCGCCTGTCGGTTCTGCGGCAGACGCGATCGCGTCCCTTGGCGCAGAGACTGCATCCAAGACGGCAGCTGCAGCCGCTGCAGGATCAGCTACCGCTTCGATGGTGGATAAGGCGATCAACACACCTGTTCCGGAACCGGAACTCTCATTTGGCGATATCTCTGATCTGATGCCGGATGAAGGTGCAGAACAGAAGACCGAACCGGAGAAGGCAGCGTCTGAAGCAGAGAACGCTTCTTCCGGTGATATGGAAGTGACTAAGGTCGTTCCTTTCGTAAACAGTTTCGACAAAGCGGCCGCCCAGCTGGATGAGAAGATTGCAGATTCCGCGGAAAAAGCAGCGGAGACTAATCCGTTCGTTCAGCCTCAGGCAGCTCCTTCTGAACCAGTGAAGAAGGATGAGCCGTTCGTCGCAGTGAAAAATGAAGACAATCCGTTCTTTAAGGCAGCGGTAAAAGCACAGCAGCCGGCATCCCCGGCTACGCCGTCCGTACCGCCGGTATCTCCGGAGGTTGCCGCAGCAGCTGCATCTGTCGTATCGGATGAGAAGAAGGAATCCGATGATGTATCGTTTGAAGTAGGCGGGGAAGCACCGGTCAATGATGGCGGCGCTCCGCTCTTTATAGGCGACGAGCTTTTTGCCGGTGATCCGTCAAAAGCTCCGGCCGTAAAACAGAACGTGGCAGGTACTGAACAGAGCACCGGAGAAGGATCTTCGGCATCTGTTGCGGAAACAGACGAGGATGCCCCGCTTGTTTTCGAAGCGGAAGATGAGGTGAAAAAGCCCATGAACGACGAGCCCGAGTATTCCAACGATCCAAAAGAATTCGACGAGACCCCGCTATTCTTCGGAGATGCAGAGACTTCTGCGGAGGATCAGTACGAAACGCACGATTCTTATCCGTCAGATTATAATTCAGCGGATGCAGCAGATACGGCGTCATCCGGATCCGGTGAATTCGTGATCCCGTTTGCTTCCGCAGAAACACCGAATAATGCGACTTCTTCGGCGAATGACGTTCCGGAGATGCCTCTTTACGAAGCACCTTCCTACGTTCCGCCGACGTACCCGACCAACAGCGATACTCCGGTCGGCTATGAGGATACCGGCGTATATGCCCGCGGATCCTATACTGTGGATGAGGACGATGCTGTTCCTTCGCCATCCCAGTTTGTACAGCCTCAGCCGGAAGCTGCTCCGGTATCCCCGTTCGTAAATGTTGCACCTGAAGATTATGCCGCAGAAACCGGATATGGAGCTTCTGCTTACGATGAGCCGACACAGGAGATGCCGGTAGTAAGCGGTGCGGATTACGATCCATATGCTGCTGTTTCGGAAGCACCTCAGGATGATGTTCCGCAGTATGATTTTGATAATCCTCCGCCGTCTGTAGCGGACCTCTTCGAC
>ONFC01000103.1 GCA_900317035.1 uncultured Eubacteriales bacterium | reverse complement strand
GTGTGCACGGTGGCGGCGTATCTTTCCGGAATGGTTTTTACTGTTACATCGTAATTCATCTTTTGCTCCTTCCTCAGCCTGTCTCGGGCTGACTCCAGAAGCATCAGTTTATAGGAAGTCTCTTCCGAAAGTTTCTTTAGTTCCTCCTGTCTTTCCAGTAGGAACTTCTCCATCTTTTCTTTATCATCGTAGTTTTCCAGGATGCGGATGATCTCCGCAAGGGAAAACCCCATATCCTTTAAGGAAGTGATCCTTCCGATGGTGAAGAGCTGTTCTTCCTGATAGTACCGGTATCCCGTGAATTCATCGATTTCGGCGGGCTTCAGAAGACCGATATCATCGTAATGCCGGAGCATCCTGATGCTGACTCTGGATAGTTTTGAAAAATCTCCTATTTTAAGCATTTGTTCTTACCTCCATGGATGTGTTTTCCTTGAGCTCAAATCAAAGATAAACCCTGACATAATGTGAGAGTCAACACCACTTTTTTATTTTATACCATTTGCGAATAAGGGCGAGTTACGAACTATTGTTATATAATTCGAAACGATTTAGATTGTAAACCGGTTTCGTAAATGATAATCTATCCGTGTTGCGATCGTCAAAGAATGGGTTTGTTGTAATCGATCAAAATCTCAAAAACAAAAAACAGAAACAAAGGAAGTAATTGTATGGAAAAATCAAAGTGTAAGGCGAAAGCTGCTGCACTTCTGATGGCTTTGGTGATCCTTTTCATCCCATTCGGAAGTGCTTTTGCCACCGGGCGGCCGTATGTTTCAAATCTTAGAGTGGATGATGGCTTTGAAATTTGGTATGGTTTTGCCCCGTATAGAAATTATAGGAACCACACGGGTGAATTTTATGTGAGACAGGGATACGCGAATGCGTTCCTGGAGGGTGAATTTGTTAACGTCGGATCCAGTTTTACTTTGGATCTGGTGGTTAGAGATTACGATAATGACAGGTACATCCGCAAAGTAAGCTCAAAGGTCGATATTCCTTCGTCTTGGGGGACTCCGGAAATTGAGCATCTCTGTAATGTCGGAAACAGAGACCGCGGATCAGCTTTTTGCAGTAAAGAGATGACAAAGGCGCTTGATCTGAGAGGTCTGCCGCCGGGAAACTACGGATTTACATTCTACATCAATGAAAGTTCACACACATATGGTACGACCGTGTATGTCAAAGTATATTCAGCAAAAGCTGAGGATTTCGTAATGAACGCGAGTAACGCATTCCTTCTCAAACAGCCTGTTGACAGCTATGATAAGGATATTTATAAGCTCAGCACCCAGCAGATCAGTGCTACGGATTACCTTTGGAATATGTATTACCAAAACCAGGCCAAGGGTGCTTTTAAGGGAGCCACTTCAAGACAGGCCATCCGTACCGCATGCAAAGCAGCATTTGGCCGTTACCCGACAGTTTCGGAAGAAAACTCATATATGAAGTATTGCAGCGTGATGGGCGAACCGCTTACGATCAAGAGAATCATCTATAGCGCCACGTGCCAAAACCATATTATTGAAATGGGTTTGAAGCCCTGATCCTCGGGATAAAAATACAGAGTAAGCAGGCTGCCTCAAATAATGAGACAGCCTGCTTTTTGGCCGGGAATAGTTGAGCACACGCATTTGGGATATCTATGACGCGAGTATAGTATAATGAACTCGGAACGGGGTACTCCGGTTTAAGTGGTGAAAAATACGGGAACGGGTGTAAAGCATATGAGTACGATTTGTTCTATTTTCGGACACAAATGGAATGATGGATGTAAATGTCTGCGATGTGGTAACACCAGAGATTCCGATCACTCGTGGAACGGATGCAGGTGTCGGTTGTGTAATAAGATGCGTGATGAGGATCATAAATTCATATATAGGCAGATATATAAGGAAAAAGACGGATCTAAAGAATCATTGTGCGAGGGTACGTGCCAGATCTGCGGAAAAGTAATAGTGGTTGAACATGATGATCAGCCTTCCGGTGAAAAATGTTCTTTCCATTGCAAGAGATGTAACTATACGCATGAGGTGCATGTTTTTAAGCCTGCACCCGGCAGATGTGCTGAAATATGTTCAGTTTGCGGGGAAGAACGTGACTATATGAAAATAGCTCTTGATGAGTCTGAATCATTTGAAAAACGTAGAACTGCATTTAAGAAACTGGCTGAAGCATCCATGATTCCGGAATCTATACTAAATAACTGCGCAGACGGTAATCACATTTTGAAAAGGATAAAAGCAACCACACAGCAGTTTCGTGGTGGAACATCCTATACTGAATATCAATGTGTGGCTTGTGGTAAGTTAATTCGTGAAATGGATTATGGTGATTGATCATATAATCTAGAATTGTCATGACTATTATCGGTTGCAGGGAGGCACAAGATGGGAAGAAAACGTTCTGTCAGAATAAACACGTTCCGCCTGGCAGTGATCCTGCTCAGTATCCTTTTGCCTGGGATGATTGTGACCTCATTTTCCCGAGCGGTAATCACCCATGATGTCATCTTCGTAATGAACGGACACGGTACGGCTCCGTCGACCCAGCATGTGGACGACGGCGGCAAAGCCTCAAGACCTGCGGATCCATATGTGATGGGGGTGCGTTTCGACGGGTGGTATCAGGAAGCATCCTGTGAAAACAAATTCGATTTTTCCACACCGATCAAACAGAAGACATATATCTATGCAAAGTGGACCCAGCAGTGCAAGATCACTTTTGACATGAACGGGCACGGAACTCCGATCGACCCGAAATATGCCTGGGTAGATGAGACGATCGATTCTCCGACGCCGACAGATCCGGACTATGTGTTCATGGGATGGTATGCAGATAAGTATTATCAGAATCTCTTTGATTTCAGCAAGCCGGTAGGAAAGGATCTGACGCTTTATGCGCAGTGGGCGCTGAAGATCACGATCACTTATGATGCGGGCGGCGCCACTAAAGGTCCTAACTGGATCGACTCGGTGACCGTTCCTTTTTCAAAGACCATAAGCGGAACGGTAGCAAAGCCGGATGCGAGTGTCGTTTCGCCTCAGCCCGGATATGAATTCGTGGGATTTGAGATCGACGGGACTTTATATAAGGCCGGACAGTCATATTCTTATCAGGTCGGTTATAACTTCACGGTCAAATATGTGTGGAAGAATGTGACGAAGTATAAGATCACGGTCACGGGCGGAAAAGCCTATAGCGAAAAAGCAAGAACGAATGTGATCACGGAAGGCATGCAGGGAGACCCGGTATTTGTCTCCTACGATACGCCTGCTTCCGGAAAATATGTCACCGATATCCTGTACGAAGGGAAAAGCATCGATATCTTCGATTATGACGGCGGACTTGTCATGCCGGCCAAAGAAGTCACTTTCACGATCGTAACTTCTGACAGAAAGACGGCGACCGTGGATCTTCGTTCCGGTTCCGGAAAACTGAGTGAGGATGCCTATGTCTATAACCGCCCGTACGGTGCTTCGATCACGATCCCGCCGGTGAAAAACGAGATCGATCTCGATGGAGACGGCACGAAAGATATTACGGTGACCTGGAATCCCGGAGATCCGGAAGCGGCCGTTACCAAAAACGCGGGAACGAATCTTAAGGGTTCTTATACGGTCAATACTTCCGAAGCAAATACGCCCTATAAGTCGGTGACTTATATCTTCAGTGAAGATGCATCCGTAAAGACACCGACACCGACGCCCAAGCCATCTCCGACGCCCAAGCCGATACTTTCCATCACACCGGCAGTTCCGGTGACACCGGAGGGTACATCCGAATCGAAGGAAACGGCTCCGTCCTCTTCAGATACGGAGATCACAGAGACCGAAGTGACCACGGATCCTTCGGAAACTTCCGCCGTAACAGATCCTTCTTCGGAAACATCTGATCCGATTGAAAACAGGACTACTGAAACAACTGAACCGGCAGGAGACAGAGCTGAAAAAGCCTCCACCAAAAATGATGGAGGCATTCCGATGATCGTATGGATCGCGATCATTCTATTGATATTGGCTGCCATTGGAGGCGGAGTGTTCTTATTCATGAAACTGAAGAAGAACAAGGCATGAGACAGGTATGATTTTTGAATCGCTGTTTTAACCGATCGTCAGATCAATGTAATGCTCGAATTCATACGTTTCATATTTCGAACAATACCCCTTTATGATACATCTTTGGGAAAAGCACTTGACTCTGACGTTACGTCATAGTTTATAGTAAAGCCACCAAGCTAAGTGGAGGACGAAAACATGATGACGGTACATGAAGTAAGTAAGCTCGCCGGGGTGAGTATACGCACCCTGCAGTATTACGACAAGATCGGTCTTTTGCATCCGACGGGATACACCGATGCGGGATACAGACTGTATGACGATACGGATCTGGAACGCCTTCAGCATATCTTACTGTTTCGTGAATTGGAGTTTCCGCTTAAGGACATTCAGGCGATCCTGAATAGCCCCGACTTTGACAGAAACAAGGCTCTGGATCAGCAGATCGAGCTTCTGCGTCTTAAGAAGGAGCACATCGAGAACCTGATGAATTTCGCGCTTGGAATAAAGAAAGCAGGAGTGAGGCATATGGATTTTAAAGCCTTTGATAGAAGTAAATTAGATGAGTATTCCCGCAGGGCAAAGGAGCAGTACGGAAATACACCGGAGTTTAAGGAGATGCAAGAGAAATCCAAGAATCGGACAAAAGAGGAGGAAGCTCTTATGATGGACCGTTTCATGCTGCTGTTTCAGGAAGCCGGAAAGCTGAAGGAGAAAGATCCGGCATCGAAGGAAGCACAGGACATGGTAAAGAAGATCCGGGGATTCATCACGGAGAACATGTACAATTGCACCCCCAAGATCCTCAGAGGCCTTGGAAAGATGTATTCCGGCGGAGGAGAATTTACCGAGAACATCGATTCCTATGGCGGAGAAGGCACAGGTGCTTTTCTCGATAAAGCAATCCAGATCTACTGCGATCAGGCAGAATAATTCACATGGCAGCGCACCGCACAAAATCTGATGTTGACATATGTCGGAAATGAGCATACGATAATAAATGACATATGTCGGAAACGAGGTGACGCTATGCCACGAAAGCCAAGATGCAGAAATATCGGCGGATACCCGGACTACTGGATGTTTACGCCCGAAGAGACCTCTTCTGAGGAGGCGGTCGTGATGAGTCTTGATGAATTGGAGACGATCCGTCTGATCGATCATGACGGAAAGACTCAGGAAGAATGCGCCAGTCAGATGGAGGTGGCAAGAACGACCGTCACAGCCATATATGACAGCGCACGAAAAAAGATCGCATCCGCGCTGATCGACGGAAAGAGACTTCAGATCCGTGGCGGAACGTACCGGGTAACCGGCCGGTATCGGATTGATATACATGAGAAAGGAATGAATGTTATGAGGATTGCAGTAACCTATGAGGATGGAAAAGTATTTCAGCACTTCGGTCATACCGAGCAGTTTAAGATCTATGACATTGAGGAAGGGACAATTAAAGACGCTAAAGTCGTAAATACCAACGGAAGCGGCCACGGCGCACTGGCCGGTTTTCTCAAGGCAGCGGAAGTGGATACCTTGATCTGCGGAGGGATCGGAATGGGCGCGCAGATGGCGCTTGAAGAGGCTGGAATCAAGCTTTACGGCGGAGTTTCCGGCGATGCTGATGCTGTGGTAAAAGCACTGTTGGATGGAAATCTTTCTTATGATCCGGATGCCAAGTGTGACCATCACGAGCATCATGGGGAGCATGAATGTGGAGAGCACGGCTGCGGTCACCATGAAGGTCACTCCTGTCACCATGGACAATGCTGAATAGCAAAGATCCTGTAATCTTAAGAAAGTGACGCGAAGAAACGTATGGTAGTTGAACTGATTCCGTTAAAAGAACAAGACAGAAACCAATTCATCCTGGATAATCAGGAAGCCTTTAATTATGGCGCTCTTGAGGAATTCGGCCGTCGGGACGATCATTTCGAAGAAGATGAACAGATCATCTCCCGCGAAACGATCGAGAGATCTATCGAGGCCGGCGAAGCATATCGTATAGTAGCGGATGGCGAAGTAGTAGGTGGAGTGATCCTTCGGACTGATGGAGACCGGGGAGATCTGGATATCCTGTTCGTATCCCCTTCCTGCCATAGCAAGGGTATCGGATACAAAACCTGGTGTGAAGTCGAGAAACTTCATCCCGAAGTAAAAGTCTGGGAAACAGTCACGCCGTATTTTGAAGCAAGAAATATCCACTTCTACGTCAACCGGTGTGGCTTTCACATTGTTGAGTTTTACAACAAGTATCATCGTGACCCGAACGAGCCCGAAGAAGATCACGGTATGGACGATCAGTTCCCTGCCGGTATGTTCCGTTTCGAGAAGAGAATAGGCTCCTAATTAATGGCTGTTTCGTGCTGCTTTTAAGGAGCCCGGCGCTCTTTTATGAGAACTGATTGCTGAAGTGGAAGGAAAAGGAACAGGATGAAGATAGAATGGATCAAAGGTAAGACGGATAACTGCTACATCGTATCAGAAGGGAAAGATGCGATCCTCGTGGATACGGCCAGCGGGGAGTCCTATGAAAAAGTGCTGGAAGAATGCAGCAAGTATAACATGCGCCTTATCGTACTGACGCATGTGCATTTCGATCATGCGGAAAATGCGGCGAAACTTTCAGAACACTTTGGGGTACCGGTTGCTTACCATGCAGCAGACGAGAACCTCTTCGAGAGCTTCGATAACCAGCCGATGAAATCTTACGGGATCGTCGGTAAAGCCGTATTGGGTATGTCGCTGAAAGTGCTGCGCAATACCGTGGTAAAAAGACCTGAAAACGTGATCCATATCAAAGAGGGAGACGATCTGTCCGCTTACGGGATCAACGCGAAGATACTTGAACTTCCCGGCCATACAAAAGGGTCTATAGGCGTGGATGTGGAAGGAACGGACCTGATCGTAGGCGATGCGCTGGATAACTGGATCACGCCTGCCACCGGACACCTGTATAGTGATAAGAATGCTCTTAAGGCGAGCGCAGAGAAGATTCGCGCCTTAGGACCAAGAAAGATCTACTATGGTCACGGAAAACCGACAGGACCAAAGTAATCATGCCTATGGGGCGTTCTCAAGTAGATTTTTCAACAAAAAAGTTAGTTATTTGCCAAATCGCGATTTGGTTTGCTGATATAATCCTCTCGAAAATGGTTCATCGAGGAGAAGGAGAAAATCAGCGATGCGCATCGGATTATATGTGACCTGTATTTTGGGCAGCTTTTTCGGCCTGTGTGTGAAATGGCTGTATAAGCCGGCCCGCCGTGTAAGAAATTTTCTTCTGACCACATTCATATCGCTGGTCCTTCTGTCCCAGCTGGAAAGCCTCTATCTCATCGCGTTGAGATCACCCTTTTTTTCCATGATCGCGATCATTCTTTTTAACCATTACTGGTTTTATTTCAGGCCATTCTATCCCAACAGTGATCCGGCGGGGAATGGTATGGCATATGGTTTCCGATCCTTTTTTATCATGGTTTCCAGCGTGATCCTGGGTGTGATATCTTTTCTTCTGATTCAGTTTTTCAAAGTGAACGGAAACCCGATCGGTTTATATATTGTGTTAGCTTTTGCTGCTTTCGCATCTTTCCGGCGATGCACTGGATGAAAGTGCAAGATGGGCCAAGCTGCGTGTGGAAGACTATCGAAAAGCACTGTTCCGGGAAAGTATGCTGGAGGGAAATGACGAGTGGGAAGGAAAAGAACTGGGTGCGGTCCCGATTGAACTTACGCACTGGGATGTATATGGAAGTAACAATATCAAAGTAAATACGTATGGTAAGTTGTGTTTTTTTCTTCTGGAAGGGAAATTTACTTTTTCGACCGAAACACATAGTGTTTCCAGCTACGGTCTTCTTCGCGGCTGTCTCGGATTCGCAGGTGATGAGGGCGGAGATTCGCCGCCTGTGCCAAGGCATGTGGTC
>ONFC01000032.1 GCA_900317035.1 uncultured Eubacteriales bacterium | reverse complement strand
GTCAGTATCTCTCCTACTCCTTCGCAGAGTGCCGTTCCTCCGCAAAGGAAGAACGGCACATCGGCGCCGATCGATAGTGCTATTTCAGAAAGTTCTTCTTTCGAAACTTTCCCCGGGAAAAGACGGTCCATCGCCAGAAGGACAGCGGCAGCATCCGAGCTTCCTCCGCCAAGGCCCGCCTGCGACGGGATATTCTTCTGAAGGCCGATGGAAACCGCGTACTTTTCCGGTCCGAGCCTCTCCATGAAGCGGACCGCAGCTGCAACGGCAGTATTCTTCTTCGGGTCGGAGGAAAGAAATCCGCAGTCGGAAAAGAAAGAAACGCCTGCTTCATCACTTTCCCCGACAGATACTTCGATCTCATCGTAAAGAGACAGCGTCTGCATGCAGCTATATAGCAGATGGTAGCCGTCCTCACGTTTCCCGTCCATACGAAGGAACAGGTTTACCTTTGCGGGTGCTTTTACCGTAGTTTCCATAAAAACCTCTCTTTATACGGCAACAGCCGTCATGCGCGCACCAAAAGTGTGGCTTGCATGAACGGCCGTCGTGTTCGTCTTAGATATCTGTAAGATCAGCTTGCCTGTGTCTCAGCGATCGCTGCGATACGTACAGTCTTTGTCAGTACATCGATGTAGCTGTAAGAAACTGTCTCCTGAGCAGCATTTGTCGGCTTTCTGTCGCATCTTACTGTGAACATGTTCGGATAGCAATGATCCAGAATGCCTTCGTGAACGATGATCCTCTTTCTTCCACCGTTGGAAGTAAGGCGGACTGTGCGTCCGATATAAGACTCAAGATTCTTCTTGCAAGCTTCAACATCTGATTTAATGATCACTGGTCTTCCCTCCCCGTCTGGTTATAAAAAAGAATACCTACTGTTACGAAATTATAACAGGGTCAACAATACTTGTCAATCAAAAGCACAACTTCTTGTGGTCATATTGCACAAAAATACCGAATATAGTGTTTTTACTTTCTACATCAGAAACCGTTTTCTCAGGCTTTTTTGTAACACTTCTGTTATTTTATGTTGGAATTAGATGGGGGAAAGCATATAATGTTATTCGTAGATTTTTGCGGGACAACAGGATCCCGTCCGCATTCCGGGAAACGGATGCGGGATTAAATATTGAATACTATAAAGAAATGAGGACCGACTTATGCTTAGTGACATTGAGATCGCACGTAATGCGAAGATGCTTCCGATCGAACAGATTGCCGAGAAACTGGGGATCTCCAGAGATGACCTCGAGTTCTATGGAAAATATAAGGCAAAACTGCCACTGCGTCTCCTTTCCGATCGGAAGGATAAGAAGGACGGCAAGCTCGTACTCGTCACAGCCATGAACCCGACACCGGCAGGTGAAGGAAAGACGACCGTCAGCATCGGTCTGGCGCAGGCCCTCAATAAACAGAATAAAAACGCGATGCTCGCTCTTCGTGAGCCTTCCCTGGGACCGGTATTCGGCATCAAGGGCGGCGCGGCCGGCGGCGGATACTCCCAGGTCGTACCGATGGATGATATCAACCTGCACTTCACGGGCGATCTTCATGCCATCACTTCTGCCAACAACCTGCTGGCGGCCATGATCGACAACCACCTTTATCAGGGAAATGAACTGAACCTCGACAAGGACAGGATCCTCTGGAAGAGATGCCTTGACATGAATGACCGTGCCTTAAGAAGCCTGAACCTCGGTGTAGGCGGCGGCGTCAACGGCGTTCCGAGAAACGAAGTATTCTCCATCACCGCAGCCTCCGAGATCATGGCGATCCTGTGCCTGGCTTCCGACATGGAAGACCTTAAGAAGCGCCTGGCCAATATCGCGATCGCTTACGATATGGACGGCAACATCGTACGTGCTTCCGCCCTCAAGGCAGAAGGCGCGATGAGCGTTCTTCTCAAAGACGCGATCTGCCCGAACCTCGTGCAGTCCCTCGAGCACACACCGGCACTCATCCACGGCGGACCGTTTGCCAATATCGCGCACGGCTGCAACAGCATCATCGCAACGAAGATGGCTCTTAAGCTTGCTGATATCGTCGTTACGGAAGCAGGCTTCGGTGCTGACCTCGGTGCCGAGAAGTTCCTGGACATCAAGTGCCGTACCGCGGGCATCTGGCCGAACGCCGTAGTTATCGTTGCTACCGTACGTTCCCTTAAATACAATGCCGGCATCCCGAAGGAAGAGCTCAACAAGCCGAATGCCGAGGCTGTCGCTAAGGGCTTCCCGAACCTTGCCAAGCACATCGAAAATATCCTTTCCTACGGCATCCCGTGTGTCGTCGCCAGCAACCAGTTCCTCACCGATACCGAGGAAGAGCTCGAGACACTTCGCCGTCTGTGCGAAGAAAAGGGCGCGACATTTGCTCCGGCACAGATCTTTGCCAAGGGCGGCGACGGCGGACAGGAGCTCGCTGATAAGGTTCTCGCCGCAATCGAGACCTCTGCTTCAGGACCGCACTATATGTATGATCTGGATATGCCGGTCGAAAAGAAGATCGAAGCGATCGCCAAGAATATCTATGGCGCTGCAAATGTCGAGATCCTGCCGGAAGCGATGAAAAAGATCGAAGACTTCACAAAGGCAGGATTTGGAAATACTCCTGTATGTATCGCAAAGACACAGTATTCCCTGTCCGATAACCTCAAGGTACTCGGCCGTCCGGAAGGCTTTACTCTCACCGTCCGTGATATCTGGCTGTCTGCAGGTGCCGGCTTCCTCGTTGCCCTGACAGGTGCGATCGTCACCATGCCGGGACTCCCGAAGCACCCGGCTGCCATGGACATCGATATCGATGCAGATGGTGTGATCGAAGGACTGTTCTGATAATATATGAAGAATCCGAAGAGCAATTACATCGGAGAAGCGCGGCGGATCAAGAGAAACCGTATGTTCATCCGCGTCATCATATCTGCTGCCGTGGTCCTCATCGTGAGTTTCGCCATCTTCTTTAAGTACATCCTTTCTCTGAAAAAGGATATCGATGACGAGTTCCCGAGCAGTGCTTCCGGGGAAGTCACCGGGAGCACTGTATCCGAAAGCACGGTCCCGCCCTCTTCGGATACATCCGTACCGGAAGATACCACAGCTACAACTCCTCCCGTGACGGAGACTACTCCGGAGTCCACGCCCGCATCTTCCGGGGAAACCAGAGATACCACTTCGTCGGAAGAAGGTTCTACAGAGACGAACGATCCGCAAGACCCCTCTGATCCGGAAGTCACGACTACGACCACGGTCAATCTTCTCCCGGACGACTGGGGCGACAGGCCACATGTGCTTTTTCCGGAGAAATACCCGCTTCAGACAGTAACACACAAAGAGCGTGACCAGTACTATTCCGCGCTGAAGAATGGCGTTAAGAAATATCTTGAAGAGCACAAGGATGCAAGGATCGGTTTCTACTATATCAATCTGAACACGCACGAAGCTTTCGGATATAACGAGGCTCAGCCGTTTGTCGTAGGATCCTCGATCTATCTGCCCCTGACGATGATGATGTATGACGATGTCCATGCCGGGACACGTTCGATGAACATCGCCGTACCGTTCAAAAGATCCAGCATCCCGGAAAAAGTCGACACGAAGATGGGCGAGGTTCCGGAAGGAAAACAGTATTTCCTGTGGCAGCTTGCTTATCTGGCATTAAGTGACGGCGACAGTGCCGCGATGAATATGCTTATGGAATCTCTCGGCAACCAGGAGGCGCTGATGACCCGTCTCTCCCAGATGTCTGCCTGTATCGACTACTCCCAGATACAGAACTACTTCGACTATAAAGGCGTACAGCAGACGGGCGACCACCGGGCATGCGCATATGATCTGGCAAACTTTGCCGAGATGCTTTACTGGAAGTATATGTCCTATCCGGACGAATACCAGAATCTGATCGACGCACTGGGTAATTCCGACAGGATGAGCGGTATCGGCCGCCAGATCCCGTCAGATGCCGTCGTTCTGCACCGTCACGGCAGCAATATTGATTTTCACTGTGAATCGGATGTCGCCATCATCCTCGGGTCGGAACCTGTCGTGGTTTGTGTGACCGTCGAGGCGGAAGACCCTGAAACTACACAGGAGATCCAGGCTGCACTCGGAGCTCTGGTGTATAATTTCATCAGCCTCTGTCACGCGTGAGTTTTTTATGTTATAATTTCTTCGTATTTTCGTCCCGGGTGGTCTACAGTTGGCGGTGGGTCTTGTGCGATGCGAGCCTGTGAACCCTGTCAGGTCCGGAAGGAAGCAGCAGTAAGCGGTCACTTGCATGTGCCGCAAGGGTGCTTGCCCCGACTGTAGTCCAGCCGGGACGATTTTTTATCCAGACATTCCGCAAGAAGGAGGAGTCCCATGGAACACGTTGCACTGTACAGACTCTACCGGCCGATGAACTTCGACGATATCGTCGAACAGGAACATGCGGTGGCGGCACTACGCCAGTCCGTTATCCTGGGGAAGATCGGCCATGCCTATCTCTTCTGCGGAACAAGAGGAACAGGTAAGACATCGATCGCCAAGGTCTTCTCCCGTGCGATCAACTGCCAGCACCCTGTTAACGGCAACCCCTGTAACGAATGCGAGATCTGTAAAGGCGTCATTGACGGCTCTCTTCTCGATGTTATCGAGATGGACGCCGCCAGTAACAACAGTGTAGATAATATCCGCCGGATCTGTGACGAAGTCATGTTTATGCCGGCAAAAGCAAAATATAAAGTGTATATCATCGACGAGGTGCATATGCTCTCGACCGGTGCTTTTAACGCTCTTCTCAAGACGCTGGAAGAACCGCCGGCCCATGCCGTCTTCCTTCTGGCAACGACCGAGCCGCACCGTATCCCGGCCACGATCCTCTCCCGCTGCCAGCGCTACGACTTCCGCCGCATCAGCAACGAAAGCATCGTCAAGCGTCTTTCCTTTATCGCAGCGAAGCAGAATATCTCGATCGAGCCGGATGCACTTTCCGCCATCGCCACGATCGGTGACGGCGCACTCCGTGATTCCGTATCGCTTCTGGATCAGGTCAGCACGACCTCCGGAGCGACCACGATCACCCGCGACGATATTCTCCGGATCACCGGAATCGTCGACGAGGCTTTCCTTCACAAATTTGCCACGGCGCTTCTCGAAGGCCGCGCCGCGGATCTTCTCCCGCTTTGCCGGGAACTGGCTATGGATGGCCGTGACCTGATCCGCTTTACTCTCGATCTGGCCCAGTATTTCAGAAATCTTCTGGTCACCCGGATCTCTGCGAATCCGCAGACTCTTATCGAGTCCACATCTTCCGCAATTGCCGATATGAAAGCACTTGCTTCCCGTACGGATTCGACCACGCTTCTGTTCTTTATCTCCCGTCTCTCGGATCTGACCAATGAACTGAAGTGGTCTCCGTCACCGAGAACCTCTTTTGAGATCATGATGCTGCGTCTGGCAGCCCGCGGAAACAAGATCGCTCCGCCGATCGTTCCGCCGCTGAAACCAGTAGCAGAAGCTCCTGCCCCGGCTGCCCAGCCGGCAGCACCGACCACACCGGTACCTGCTCCTGTAGCGGCTCCTGTGCCGGCAGCACCTGTAGCAGCAGTACCGGAAGCACCGAAGGCAGAGACACCTGCTCCGAAAGCTGAACCGGTCTCCGAACCGGAACCGGAAAAAGTCACAACAGAAGCTATTTCCGAAGGCTTGAAAGCAGGTCTTCCTGTTTCCAAAGAAGATAGTAATGAAAAGACGGAAGTGCTTTTCCCGTCGAGTGCCAATATTCCTGAAACGGATGCTTCGGTTCCCGCCATCGCAAAGATGCCTTCGAAAGAAGCTCCCATCCCCGCGATTGCCAAGATGCCGGAAGCAAAACCGGAACCAGAAAAGAAACCGGAAGCACCTGTTTCTTCCGCACCTTCTGTTATGGCACCGCCTCCGGTACTCGATGACCTGAGTGCACCGCCGCCGGCACCGGATATGGACTTTATGGCGGTTGAGCCGCCGGATATCCCGATGCCTTCGGATGATGATGTTCCCGCGGAGATCCCGCAGGAAGACCCTGTTCCGGATGCAAAAGAACTGGCAAGCACACAGCCGACGTCTCCGAACCTTCACAAGGCATTCTCCTCCGAGCATGTCAGCGAGGGACACACCACCAATCTTGCCCAGGCGGCAAGAAAGCCGGAGGTTCGTGTCCCGGATATCCCGAATAATATCGTAGTCCCTGTGGGAGAGGACGGCCCGGCGCCCAAGGCATCTCGTGCGCCTGTATCCAATCTTCAGAAAGTGATCCATAATAACGGCGGCGATGCTTTTTCCGCAGCCAGAAATGAATTCCTGGATTACCTGAAAGTGGACTATACTTTCGAATATATGTATATGTGTGACTGTAAGCTCACCTGGGAAGATCAGACCGTATGGTGCATCATGCCGGACAGTTTCGCGCAGAGTATCGAAGATATCCGCGGAAATCCGATCATCATGACCCATCTTCTCTCGATCTGCCAGAAGCATGAGCCATCGCTCATTCATGTCAATGTCACGACTCAGCAGGACTTTGACAGACAGGGCGCCTCTACTCCGGGAGACGGATCTTCCGGCCAGCCGGACTGGGTCAAGGCAGTAGAAAAAGTCAGTGAAGAAAACGGAATCCCGTTGACACATGTGAAAGATATGTAGTTTCATGTCATTAGACAAATAAGAAGAATTATTTAGGAGGACATAAAAATGGCAAAAGGTTTTCGTGGTGGATTCGGCGGCATGGGCGGCAATATGGGCGCCATCATGCAGCAGGCACAGAAGATGCAGCGTGACATCGAAGTGGCAAAGGCCGAGATCGATGCAATGGAAGTAGATGCAACCGCAGGTGGCGGAGTCGTTAAGATCGTTATCTCCGGAACACATGAGATCAAATCTCTCGAGATCGATCCTTCCGCAGTAGATCCGGAAGATGTCGAGATGCTTCAGGATATGATCATCGCCGCATATAACGAGGCAGCAAGAAAGCTCGCCGAGATCTCTGCCGAGAAGATGTCAAAGGCAACGGGCGGAGCGAAGCTTCCGTTCTGATTATTGAAAGAAGGATCGTTCCATGGCCAGGTTTTCACCAAGCGTTGCCAAACTGATCTCTGAACTCGGGAAGCTCCCGGGCGTCGGGCCGAAGTCTGCCCAGCGTCTGGCTTTCCATATTCTTGCGATGCCGCAGGACGAGGTAAAATCCCTTTCAGAGGCACTGATGGATGCAAAGACGACGACCCGGCTGTGCTCGGTCTGCCAGAACTTTACCGATACGGATCCCTGCCCGATCTGCTCCGACCCGAAGCGGGACAAGAGCACGATCTGTGTGGTCGAGAATCCGAGAGACGTATCCACGATGGAGCGCATGCGCGACTATAACGGTCTGTACCATGTGCTGCACGGCGTGTATTCCCCGCTGAATAATGTGGGACTTGATGAGATCAAGATCAGAGAACTGATCGAGCGTCTGCGGGAAAATCCTGAGACGAAGGAAGTAATTCTCGCGACGAACCAGACTGCAGAGGGCGAAGCGACGGCCATGTATCTCGGCCGCCTGATCAAGCCATCCGGCATCAAGGTCACCCGTATCGCCAGCGGTCTCCCGATGGGATCGGACCTGGAATATGCAGACGACGTCACCCTCTCCAAAGCGATGCAGGCGCGGCGCGAATTCTGATCCGCTGTAAATAATCCAGTTAACAAAGGGGTTCACTTCAAATGAAGGAACCCCTTTTTCATCGAAAGAAATAAAACTGAAGACCGGACCGCTTATTCTTCCTTCGTTACGAATACGGTCTCACCCGGCATGACCATGCCCAGTGACTCTCTTGCAATCTCTTCCACGTAATCGTCCGAACCGGCCATACGGGAACGCTCCGAAGCTTCGGCATACTCTGCACTGGCCTGTGCCGCTGCATCCGCCAGTTCCCTCGCTCTCTGCTCCACACGGGCACGCATCTCACGCTCCTTATTCAGGCGCACCAGAACCATCGCGAACACGATCACGAAGAAGATGAAAACGATGACTTTCCATACAGGAGATTTTTTCTGTCTGTGTTTCATAGCGCCCTTTCTGTAAGATACGATAAATTCATACCATATTTATCTCACAAAAAGGCTCTCTTGTACCGTCATGGGATCCATTTGTAACGGAATTGTAAGCTACTCCACTTCTGTTCCTTCGAGAAGCTCATACATCTCGGAAGCTTCTTCTTTTCTGACGGTCTCTTTGATCGCGAGGACTTTGAACCTCGTCTCTCCGTTTCCGAAGCGGATAGTCACGATGTCGCCCGTCTTCACTTCAGCCCCCGGTTTTACTACCTTATCGTTGATCAGGACACGCCCTGCCGAGCAGACCTCATTAGCGACGGTCCTTCTCTTTACCACACGGGAAACCTTAAGATATTTATCGATACGCATATATTTCTCCTTGTCGAAAAGCACTTATCCGATCAGACGGATCATAAACCGGTCAAACGGCACTTTATTATCCGAGAACTGGTCTTCGAAGAATGTCGTCTGATGAAACTGTGCAAACTCTCTGGTGTTCTTGGAAAGCCATAGCGGGAAAGGAACATTCATCTCGCGGCAGAGCTGAACCAGCGCCTCGTCGAGTTCTTTTACGAAAGAAACTCCGTCGTGCGTATGGTCCACCACGTGCATCTGAAGCACCACATTCATCTTGAAAGTCTTGCCTTCCAGTTTCATTTCTCATATCTCCTGATCTTTGTCTTCACCGCTCTATTATACTCTTTTCAAGCATTTCGTGGTATTCTGTTGTTAGAATGAGGGAAAATCGGGTTTTCAATGAAGAATTTCCCGGAAAGGAGAGTAACGGTCAAAGATCATGAAACACGTATATGATCCAAACGCCAAGCGCGAAACCATATCCCGCACCCTCGACCGCAGGTACCCGATCACGTATCCGCATCCGAAGAAAGTGCCGATCCAGCTGATCCTGAACGGAAACAGTGTGCGTATCCGTGTGTTTGTCCGCTACTCTTCCAAGATGTTCCGCTACTATCCCGGAACCAATATCACGTATGCCGATGTTGCAGAGGCCGGCATCCGCAGAAACTGGTCCGGCAAATACCCGATGTCATGGCTTGAAGACGACGGCTACGAAATGTCCCGTGCCCATGCGAGCTACCGTGTCCTGACGCAGGACAATAACCCGTCCGATGAGCAGATGCAGCCGGATCCTTCCTCTGCCCGTGTGACACTGGAATTCATCCGCTACCAGACACCGCAGGCGGTAAACGATTATCCCGGCCAGAGATTCGCAAAAGTAAAACTTTCGTATTCCGAAAACCGCGCCGGTTATGTCACATCTCCGCTCTGGCGCTGGGGATGGGGCTTCTTTAAGTCATTCCAGTTCGAAGCGCTTACTCTCAACTGGTCGAGAAAACATCCTGGCATTGCTTCGATCCGCCAGAATTCTGACCGCCATGCCTTCCAGCAGGAATGCGCACACGAGTTCGGTCATCTCCTCGGCCTGGGCGATGCGTACGGAGCGGACTACCGCTTCTATTTCGAGGCGCCAGGCACGACGGATTTCATGATGAACCAGAACCGACAGGTCAACCCTCAGGAACTCGAGATGGTGCTGACTGCGCACCTTTATAACCGCATGCAGTATTTCCCGAAACAGTTCCACTTCGGCACCTATTTCCGCGGTATCCGGAGGAACTTTAAAGTAAACCATCCGCCTAAATCCAAGAAAAAATGAACAACTTGTTAAATTTGCGTTTCTATGGGCTCTTTTTGCCTTTTTCAAATGTCTTTGAGGTTGTCTGATGATGGAATCCGTTGTAGAATAGTCACATAAACATCCCGAAAGGATATGTGAAGGATGTGAATCCTATACAAATATAAGGGTTTACATTAAAGGAGGTTCATATGAAAAAGTGTCCAGATTGTGGTATGACGATTGCGAATCAGGCGATCAGATGTCCGAAGTGTAAGTATGATTTTACAGACGGTCAGGGAAACGTACAGGGTGTTCCCACAGCTTCATCTTCTTCCGGTAGCGGCGTAGTCGCAAAAGGAAACGTAGTTGGAGCGATCATGCCGATGATCATGGTCACAAAGGATAATGTTGATGAGCTTTATGCTGACCTTAAGTCGAAGATCATCAAGAGAAAGACCGAGTTCGATCACTTCATCGATTTCCTCGAGAACCGTACTTCCTGGCTGACAGCTCCGGCTGAGCTCGAAGGTCCTCTCGCATTTGAAAAAGGTCTTCTTATCCACTCCGTTGGCGTTGCCAAGCAGCTCCTCCGTATTAAGGATACTCTGATGCCGCAGCTCGATGACGAGTCCGCGATCATCATGGCTCTCTTCCACGATGTCGGTAAGGTCGGCGTCGAGGGCAAGCCTCTCTTCCTTCTCGAAGAAAAGACAACTACTTCCACACTGGGTCTGTCCTTCGGCGGACGTTCCCTCTCCGTGGCTCCTACATACACGATCAACCCGAAGCTCGTTCACATGAGCGTAGGCGTAAGATCTCTGTTCCTGGTATCCCAGTATATGCTCCTGTCGGATGACGAAGCACAGGCGATCTCTTATCAGGGCGATATGGAGCTTGTTGACGGTAAGGAGAATCCGTACACCATGGTCCTTCAGACTGCAAACAAATGGCAGACCAAGATCTATGAGAACGAAGAAGTCGTAAAGCAGTACAACTTCTCCGCTTCTGTAGCTAAAGACTAATATTTCTTCAGTTTCTTTTTCCTTTCTTTTTCACCCCGGTGTTTCTCCTTTCTCACCGGGGTGTTTTTTTGCCCGATTTTGCAAGAGCAATGATTGCATCCTTCATTTTTTTGACATTTTCCCCCGCTTTTTGCGCTTTGCCGCCATTCCCCTTATCCCCTCTCAATTTTCTTTGCGGAAAGCACTTTTTCCTGCAAATGAAAATCGTTTAATTTCGGGCATTTTCGGCGATTATTTCAGTTGTATTTCAAAGGGAATTGTGCTAATATTTTTAGTGATCGCGGTTTTGGGTGCGAAGAGTTACCCCATGCTAACGCGATCAAGCCCAAACTAATCCAAAGTATGCCCCCGCATACCGAAAATAAGGATTAAAAATCGGAAGGAGTAATGCATATGACAACAAATGTTAAACTGCAGAACTGGGTTGAAGAAATCGCAAAGATGACTCAGCCTGACGCGATCCGCTGGATTGAAGGTACTGAAGCAGAAAAGCAGGAACTGCTCGACGCAATGGTAGCCAGCGGCATGGCAACAAAACTTAATGAGGCAAAACATCCGGGTTGCTATCTTTTCAGATCCGATCCGTCTGACGTTGCCCGTGTTGAAGGCCGTACCTACATCGCTTCCAAGAGCGAAGATGATGCCGGCCCGACGAACAACTGGATCGATCCTGTTGAGCTGAAGAAGACTCTCACAGAGCTTTCCACAGGCTGCATGCACGGCCGTACAATGTACGTTATCCCGTTCTCCATGGGTCCTGTAGGTTCCCCGATCTCCAAGATCGGTATCGAGCTCACTGATAGTGCATACGTTGTTGTCAACATGATGATCATGACAAGAACAGGTAAGGCTGTTCTTGAGCAGCTCGGTTCCGACGGCGAGTTCATCCCTTGCATCCACTCTGTTGGTGCTCCTCTGGAGAACGGCGCTAAGGATCAGACAACATGGCCTTGCGCTCCGATGGACAAGAAGTACATCGCTCACTTCCCGGAAGAGAAGCTCATCTGGTCCTATGGTTCCGGTTACGGCGGAAACGCTCTTCTCGGTAAGAAGTGCTTCGCTCTCCGTATCGCTTCCGTTCTCGCTCGTGAAGAGGGCTGGCTGGCTGAGCACATGCTCATCTTAAAGCTCACAGATCCGAACGGCAACGTAAAGCACATCTGCGGCGCTTTCCCGTCTGCTTGCGGTAAGACCAACCTGGCTATGCTCGTTCCGACCATCCCGGGCTGGAAAGTACAGACACTCGGCGACGATATCGCTTGGATGAAGTTCGGCGCTGACGGACGTCTCCACGCTCTCAATCCGGAAGCCGGTTTCTTCGGTGTTGCTCCGGGAACATCCATGGAGTCCAACCCGAACGCTATGCTCTCCTGCAGAGAGAATACGATCTTCACAAACTGCGCTCTCACAGACGATGGCGATATCTGGTGGGAAGGCATCGGCTACGATGCTCCGGCACACCTCATCGACTGGCAGGGTAAGGACTGGACACCGGATTGCGGCGAAGTTGCTGCTCATAAGAACGCTCGTTTCACAGCTCCGGCTAAGCAGTGCCCGGTTATCGCTCCGGATTGGGAAGATCCGAACGGTGTTCCTGTTGACGCTATCCTCGTTGGTGGCCGTCGTAAGACAACTATCCCGCTCGTTCACCAGAGCTTCAACTGGAACCACGGTATCTTCATGGGTGCTATCATGGGTTCCGAGATCACCGCTGCTGTTATCTCCGATAAGGTAGGACAGGTTCGTCGTGATCCGTTCGCTATGCTCCCGTTCATCGGTTATCACGTAGGTGATTATCTCCAGCACTGGCTCGACATCGGTAAGGCTACCGACGCTGACAAGCTGCCGAAGATCTTCTATGTTAACTGGTTCAGAAAGTCCGAAGACGGCAAGTGGCTGTGGCCTGGCTACGGCGATAACAGCCGTGTTCTGAAGTGGATCGTTGAGCGCTGCTCCGGAGAAGGCAAGGCTGTTGAGACTCCGATCGGATATCTCCCGACAGTTGATGCTATCGACCGTACAGGCCTTGACAGCGTAACAGACGCTGACATGGAAGAGCTGCTCACAGTCAACAAGGATGAGTGGAAGGCAGAAGCTAAGTCCATCCGTGCACACTTCGAGTCCTATGGTCCGAAGATGCCGAAGGAACTCTTCGCTGAGCTCGACGCTCTTGAGGCTCGTCTTAACGCTTAAGGTTCAAAAGCATGAGATAACAAAAAGGCCGTCTCTTCGGAGGCGGCCTTTTTTGTCGATTTTATAGCTGAGATAGAAGCGTTCCCTATCGTTAAAATCCTGGCGGATCTGAAAGATCAGTGACCCATCGTCCATTTTCCATCCTGGATGGAAACGGTCATCTTTCTCTCGGTCGGATCCTGCACCACACTATCTACTCTGATCGTCAGCTGTACGGTATCATTCTCACCCTTTTTCGCATCGATCGTGATATGACCGGTCTTCTTTGTTCTGGTCTCTTCCGGATCGACAAATACATTCGCCCCGATCCATTCTTCCTGCATCTTATATTCCAGTGCCCTCTTCTCTTTTGCCGAGAGGAAGTCATCTCCGGAGAACGTGATCTCCCACCTCTCCACTTCTTCAGGTGTCGCAGACGGGAACATGCCGGAGACCAGGGATCCCAGGAACTCGACACTATTGGCGTGAACTCCGGTTACACGGATCGAGGAAACACCGGAAAACTGAGCCGGATACGTCTCCAGAATATAACCGTCATATTCCAGCGATACCAGCATGCCCGGCTGGAGATCCGTGGCCGTGGAAGACTTTCCGTCCTGATCAAAGATCGGCTGTGCCGCAGCATTAAAGGAATAAAGAGCCATATCTGATCCCGATGACGTGATGGCATAGCAGATCTGGTTTTTCTTATAAACGATTTCCAGCGCGACCTTCGTGGTAGGGGACGTCTCCTTGGTATTCGTCGGGGACTGGCATGCAGAACACGCGAAAAGAACGCAAAGTATGATAATAAGACTGCGGAAAAAGCACTTTCTCATATAGTCTCTCCTTAAATAGCATTCATCCCCATTGAACTATTACTTTTATAGTGTATCTATATATTATTTCAAAACTGTGAATGTCCTGTGTACTTCAGATAAAACGCTGAAGACAAGTTTGACATATTCCTGCATTCATGGCAAAATCCGTATGTAGTCCGATCTTGAAATATGCGGGTATAGTTCATCGGTAGAACGTCAGCTTCCCAAGCTGAACAGGAGGGTTCGACTCCCTTTATCCGCTCCAGAAAACAGCTCCGGAGAAGCAAAAGAAGCTTTTCCGGAGCTGTTCTTTTCAGGTCTCCTCTCAGGTTCCCTGTTTTCCACGCCGGAACGCTTTTATATCTTGACTTTTTTCTTTATAGATGGCAAACTGTATGTCGTGCTTCAGAAGTAAGCAATATGCCTTTATAGCTCAGTAGGTAGAGCGCATCCATGGTAAGGATGAGGTCACCAGTTCGATCCTGGTTAAAGGCTCCACCATACCGGGACAAGAGGTCCCGTGATATAGGACGGCTCATTACGGGTCGTCCTTTTTGTATGTCATTAAGATAAGGAAAAAGCACTTCCCGTGAAGTGCTTTTCGTGAATAAAACGTCATTTCCAGAGATCCGGACATGAACAAACCGTCACACTTTTCCGGAATCACTGTGCTACAATGAATTCAGATCGAGAGAAAGGGTGTGGTACGATCATGGCTTCTTTTGAAGAGAGATTACAGAAACTTCAGAGTATCCTGGACGAGGCAAGATCCGTCGTATTCTTCGGCGGTGCCGGTGTATCTACCGAGAGTGGTATCCCGGATTTCCGAAGCAAAGACGGACTTTATAACCAGCACGACGTGCAGTTCGACAAGTATCCGCCGGAGTATCTTCTCAGCCACAGCTGTCTCTACGATCAGCCGAAAGTATTCTTCGAGTACTACCGCCAGAAAATGGACGTTCGCACGATCGAACCGAACATCACGCATATCAAGCTCGCCGAGATGGAAAAAGCCGGCAAGCTCACCTGCGTGATCACTCAGAATATCGACGGGCTTCATCAGAAAGCAGGGTCGAAGAAAGTATATGAGGTCCATGGAACGACCCAGCGCGTGTACTGTGACCGCTGCGGAAAGGATTATCCATCGGACATTCTCTTTACCTCGACCGAGCCTGTCCCCCACTGTTCCTGCGGCGGCATGCTCCGTCCGGACGTCACGCTCTACGAAGAGGGGCTCCCGCATGAAGCCTGGGAAAACTCCATCAATGCACTCGCAAAAGCAGATGTCTTCATCATCGGAGGCACATCGCTGACGGTCTATCCGGCAAATACACTGACAAACTATTTCCGCGGCAAACATCTGATCATCATAAACAGGGACGAGACCGCACAGGACCGTTATGCCGAACTCGTTTTCCACGAAGGACTCGGCGAGATCTTCTCTAAGCTACACTGATTCTTTGAAATAAGAAAGGACATATCCATGAAAAAAGAAAACGCTTCCCCGAAGGAGATGAATCCGGCCGGGGGCTCAGCTTCTAATGTCGAAAAAAAGGAGAACTCCAGACTTCTTCGCCGCCTTATGCTTGTCGGAGCAGCTGCAGCGCTGATCTTTATTTCCATCGGCGGAACGATCTTCTACCTCAGCAAGACCGGAAAACTCCAGAAAGTGAAGTCACACCTTTCGTCTTCCTCTTCTTCGTCCCGGGAACTGGGCGAGCGCTCCTCCTCCGGTAAGAAGGGCGAATTCTATATCTCTTCAAAAGATGACGACTCGAAATCCGGCGGAAAGATTGCCGTGAAAAAACAGCCGGTCTCCGAAAAGAACACCGATGACGATGAGCCTTTTATCAATCCGTATGCTTTAGGCGAGGATTTCGATATAGATGATCCGGAAGATGATATCGACCCGGATGATTTTGATCTGAAAGACTTTGATCCGGATGATTTTGATCCGGAAGATTTCAACGATCCCGATACAGGGATGCCGGAGAAAGCGCCAAAGAATAGAGACGGCAAAAAAGGAACCGGTTACTCTCTTCCGGACGGCCAGGGAAACTATGACCTCACAGGATATACCATCATCCTGGATCCGGGCCATGGCGGCAGAGACACCGGCTGCGTCTTCCCTTTCAACGCTCCGGAATATAACGAGTGCGACTTTACGCTCCGTATCACGAAGCGCATCAAGAGCCAGCTCGAAGCAAGAGGCGCTACCGTATATATGACACGTACCGATAACAGCTGGGTCTCCCTGTATAACCGCCTCGCACAGACTCACCTGATCTGCCTGGATATCGCGGAAAAAGAGGGAAAGCTCCCCTTCTCCAAGGCACGCGCCAATGAGCTCCGTACGCTCCTTCAGACCAGCATCGACATCAATGAAGATACCGTCGCATCCGGCGGCATGGGCATCATGGTCGGCTCCGGTGTAGGCGATGACTTAAATGATCTTTTCGAGATGGAATACAAACTCGATAAAGTGCTTTTCCTGTCGGTACATCTGAACTCCAGTGAGAGCCGTACACTCCATGGCAACTCGATCTTCTATGTGACAGACGAGTCCGTCATTGAGAGTGAGCGCCGCCAGAGACGCGAGAACTCGGAGTTCCAGCGCTCGGACTTCCCGATCCGCGATGAATACTATGGAAGACATGGCGAGGATAACGAGCTTCTCGCATGCTGCCTGTACGATAATATCGTCGGCAATATCCCGGAATTCGAGACCAATGCCACTCCGGT
>ONFC01000096.1 GCA_900317035.1 uncultured Eubacteriales bacterium | reverse complement strand
CGACCTGCAGTATGTGAGAAATGACTTTGAGATCACGCGAGGTGCTTTTCGCGTAAAGGGCGATACTCTCGATATTTTCCCGCCGTCTTCCGAGGAGCTTCTGACCCGCGTGACCTTCTTCGGAGATGAGATCGAGAAGATCTCGGAAGTGCACTATATCAGCGGCAAAGTGATGTGGAACAGAAACTATGCCGTGATCTTCCCGGCTTCGCACTATGCGACGACGAAGGAGAAACTGGACAGAGCGATCGTGACGATCGAAGAGGAGCTGGAGGAGCGCCTCGCCGAGCTCCGGGAACAGGGAAAGCTCATCGAGGCATACCGTCTCGAGCAGAAGACCAGATACGATCTGGAGATGCTCTCCGAGACAGGATTTGTCAAAGGCATCGAGAACTACTCGAGACACCTGACGATGCGAAAGCCGGGAGAGCCGCCCTATACGCTGATGGACTTTATGCCGGAGGATTATCTTCTGATGATCGACGAGTCGCACGTGACGGTCCCGCAGATCGGCGCGATGTATAATGGCGACCGTTCGAGAAAAACGACGCTGGTCGATTACGGCTTCCGCCTGCCGTCAGCATTTGACAACCGCCCGCTGAAGTTCGAGGAATTTGAAAAGAAGATGGGACAGACGATCTTCGTATCGGCAACTCCGTCGAAGTATGAAGCGGAGCACAGCGGACAGACCGTCGAGCAGATCATAAGGCCGACGGGACTTCTCGATCCGGAGATCTCGATCCGCCCGGTCGAGGGACAGATGGAGGATATCCTGACGGAGATCAGGGAGACCGTGAAGAAGGGCGAGCGCGCGCTCATCCTGACACTGACGAAAAAGATGTCCGAAGACCTTACGGGATTCTTAAAGCAGGAAGAGATAAGGGTCAAGTATCTGCACTCGGATATCGACATGCTCGACCGTATGAAGATCCTCCGCGAACTCCGCCAGGGAGAATTCGATGTGCTTGTCGGTATAAACCTGCTGCGTGAGGGCCTGGATATTCCGGAGGTTTCACTCCTGATGATCCTGGATGCGGATAAGGAAGGATTCTTAAGATCCACGAGGTCGCTGATCCAGATGATCGGACGTGCCGCGCGAAATGTCAACGGACGGGTCATTTTCTATGCGGATGATGTGACGGATTCGATGTTCGAAGCGGTTTCTGAAACTAACCGTCGACGTGCGATCCAGATCCAGTATAATAAAGATAACAACATCACACCGAGAAGCGTGAAGAAAGAAGTCAGAGATGTGCTGGCCACGATGGAAGAGGTCAGCCGTGAAGATAAGATCGACATGAAGGATCTGTCGGATCTGATTGAAGAGAAGAAGACACACATGTCGAAGAAAGAACTCGAGAAACTGGCTTCACGCCTTGATAAAGAGATGAAAGCGGCTGCCAAGGATCTCGCCTTCGAAGAAGCGGCGAGACTTCGTGACATGCTGGTGATCGTAAAGGGGAAACTCGGAGACGGCTGATAGCTTTCGGGAAGTGCTTTCTGAAGATAGGTATGTGCTTCCCGCGAAGGAAGAATAAGAGGAAAGAAGATGGCGGAAGAGAATCTGCAGGGTTTTGTACACCTGCATCTACATACGGAATACAGTCTTCTGGATGGTGCGATCCGCATCAAGCGTCTCGCTGCCCGGCTCAAAGAACTGGGCATGACTTCGTGTGCGATCACGGACCACGGTACGATGTACGGCACGGTCGAATTCTATAAAGCGATGACCGAAGAGGGTATCCACCCGATCATCGGCTGTGAAGTGTATGTCGCGCCGAGAGGGCGTTTCCTGAAAGAAACCGAAGACCGCGGCTACTACCATCTGGTGCTCCTGGCCAAAAATGATGAGGGCCTTAAAAACCTGAACCGCCTGGTCTCTGCCGGCTTTACCGAAGGCTTCTACTATAAACCGAGGGTCGATCACGAGCTTCTGGAGAAATACTCGGAAGGCTTGATCGCACTTTCGGCCTGTGTATCCGGTGAAGTCGCGACCTATGTACTCAGAAACGAACCCGAAAAAGCAAAAGAAGCCGCACTGTGGTATGACCGAATCTTCGGACGAGGCAACTACTACCTCGAGATCCAGAGCAACCAGATGCCGGATCAGGCGAAGGTGAACCAGCACCTGATCATGCTGTCCAATGAGACCGGCATCCCGCTGGTCGCGACGAACGACTGCCACTATATGTATAAAGAAGATGCGAAAGCGCACGAAGTGCTTCTTTGTATGCAGACCGGAAAGAGAATGAGCGATGCGGACCGCATGAAGATGCCGACCGAGGACTTTTATATCAAGTCGGAAGAAGAGATGCGCGCGTACTTTTCTTCGATCCCGTCGGCTATCGAGAATACGACGAAGATCGCCAGCATGTGCCACGCCGGATATACTTTTGACCAGATTCATCTTCCCGCATTCGATGTTCCGCTGGAATATGCGGACGCGGAAGAGTATCTGCGGCATCTTTGCGATGAAGGATTGAAGAAACGTCTTTCATGGTGCTCGGATGAAGAAGAGATAGCGAAATACAGGCAGCGTGCCGAGTATGAGATGTCGGTCATCACCTCGATGGGGTATACCGATTACTATCTGATCGTATGGGACTTTATCCACTATGCAAAAGAGAATCACATCATGGTCGGACCGGGACGTGGTTCCGGTGCAGGATCGCTTGTTGCTTATGCGCTTCAGATCACGAATATCGATCCGATCAAGTACGGCCTGATCTTCGAGCGTTTCCTCAATAACGAACGTGTCAGCATGCCGGACTTTGACGTCGATTTCTGTTACGAGAGACGTCAGGAAGTGATCGATTACGTTACGAGAAAATACGGAGAAGACCGTGTCGCGCAGGTCATCACCTTCGGAACACTGGCGGCAAAGGCCTGCATCAAGGATGTCGCCCGTGCTCTCGATGTGCCGTATACGGACAGCGACCGTATCTGTAAGATGATCCCGAATAATCTGGGGATCACGATCGCGGATGCGCTGAAAATGTCGCCGGATCTGAAAAATGAATATGAAAACAGTGATATCGTGAAGCAGGTCATCGATACGGCGATGCTCTTTGAGGGTATGCCGAGACATGCATCCACACATGCTGCCGGTGTTATCATCTCGGCAAAACCGCTGACGGATATTGCCCCGCTGGCGAAGAATGATGAATCCGTGGTCGTTCAGTTTGCCAAAGCGAACTCGGAGGAGATCGGTCTTCTGAAGTTCGACTTCCTCGGACTTCGTACGCTGACAGTCATGCGTGATACCGCACAGATGGTCCTCGAGAATCAGGGGATCGAGATCGACTTCGACAGGATCCCGATGGATGAGCCGGCAGTATTTGAGATGATCAGCCGGGGAGATACCGAGGGCGTGTTCCAGCTTGAAAGCTCAGGCATGACTTCCTTTATGGTGGACCTCAAGCCGTCTTCGCTCGAGGATATCATCGCGGGAATCTCGCTTTACCGTCCGGGTCCGATGGATCAGATCCCGAAGTACGTGGCCGCCCGCCATGATCCATCGTCGATCAAGTACGATCATCCGCT
The DNA here is from genome assembly GCA_900317035.1 of uncultured Eubacteriales bacterium. Lineage (GTDB taxonomy): Bacteria > Bacillota > Clostridia > Saccharofermentanales > Saccharofermentanaceae > Scatonaster. The sequence continues at coordinate 5,312 of ONFC01000096.1, read as the reverse complement.
TCTCGAGCCGATCCTGAACATGACCTACGGCTGTATGATCTATCAGGAGCAGGTCATGCAGATCGTCCGTGATCTTGCCGGTTTCTCGATGGGACAGTCAGATAATATCCGCCGTGCCATGGCGAAGAAAAAGGCCTCCATGATGGAGAAATACCGCCAGACATTTATCTACGGCGGAAAAGACGAAAAGGGAAGAGAAGTCGCCGGCGCGATCGCCAATGGCGTCTCCGAACCTGTCGCCAGAAAGATCTTCGACGACGTGACGCAGTTTGCGGGATATGCTTTTAACAAATCGCATGCTGCCGCATATGCTGTGGTCGGCTATTATACCGCATATCTGAAATACCACTATCCGACGGAGTTCATGGCGGCGATGCTCAACAGCTTCCTCGGGAGCCAGTCGCAGTCGGCATGGTACACCTCGGTGGCAAAGAAGATGGGCATCTCCATCCTTCCGCCTTCCGTCAACAAGAGTCAGGTGAAATTTTCGACGGAGGGAGAAAAGCAGATCCGTATCGGACTTACTGCCGTGAAAAATGTTGGTGAGAACGCGGTTGCAAAGCTGGTCGTGGACCGTGAGGTCAACGGAGATTTCTCCTCTTTCGGGGACTTCCTCAGAAGGTCTGAAGCACTGGAGATCAATAAAAAGATGATCGAGAGCCTGATCCTTTCTTCCTCCATGGATGAGTTCGGGATCCCGAGATCGCAGATGCTGGGTGCGGCTGAGCCGTACCTGAACCGGCTTGCTTCGACGAAGCGCCAGTCGATGGAGGGACAGATCTCGATCTTCAGCCTTCTTGGAGACGAGAAAGCCGCGGAAGCAGATGAACCCGTGCTTCCGAATGTCAGTGAGTTCTCTCTGGAAGAACGTCTCACGAAGGAAAAAGAGATGCTCGGCCTTTATATCTCCGGACATCCTCTGGATGACTATAAAAATGCGATGGCTACAGCAAATACGGACAGTACGTCTTTCCTGAAGACCCTTGGCGAAGATATGGGTACAGGAAGAGTTCTCGCGGATAAGGAACAGGTGACGATGGCGGGTCTGATCGCATCGCGTAACCAGAAGACCACGAAGAGCGGGAAGAGCATGTGTTTCCTGCAGATCGAGGACCTTTTCAGTGATTACGAAGTGATCGTTTTCCCGGATGCATATGGAAGATACGGTTCGGTGATCAACAGCTCAAAGGCGCTTTTGATCCGAGGACGCGTGCAGGTCGAAGATGAAGCTGTTAAGCTGATCCTCGAAGACTGTGTGACCTTGAGCCGTGACGATGAGGAGCTCTGTAAGCTTCCGCCACCGAGAAACGGCGGGTACGGACGCCGCCCGAGAACAGAGGGCGCATACGTGGCACCTTCTTCCGGATCCTCTGAGACAGGCCGTTCCGGGGATCAAGGCTCTCCGGAAATGCCAGGATCTGCCGGGACAGAAGTCCCGCTGAAGGATGCTTCGTCTTCCGGACAGGAGGCATCCGGCTCGAAAAATACACCGCGCCTTGCGATCCGTTACTTCGGAAATGCCGACGATGAGGGATATAAGCGCCTTCTGGCGACATGCTCCTATTTCCACGGCGTCGTGCCGGTATATGTGGCGCTTCCGAAAGAGAAGAGAAGTGTCCGCCTTCCTTCGGAATACAGCATCGAATGGAGCAGAGATGTATGTGAGATCCTGGTGAAGGAATTCGGCATCGAAAATGTTTCCCTGTTTTAATAGCTTTGGTATAATACGAGTTATAAATCATAAGAAAGTAAACGGCGATGACCAATGGCGGTTCGCTGAGGAGAAGGAATATGTTTGAAGAATACACCAATGGAAATCTGCCAAATCTCAAGGAAATGGTAGCGAAGAACTACAGCGAGATCGATCCCGCTTCGGAGCCGGATGTAAAAGGCGTCGGTATTCTTACCAGCGGCGGCGACGCTCCGGGAATGAATGCGACGATCCGCGCGGTCGTCCGTGCAGGAACGAAGGCCGGCTTTAAGATGATGGGTGTTACCCGCGGATACCACGGACTTTGGAAGGGCGAAGTAAAGGAACTCGGCCACAGAGACGTTTCCGAGACACTCCAGCGTGGTGGTACTTTCCTGATGACAGCAAGATCGAAGAGCTTTGAGACACCGGCCGGTGTTCTTCAGGGCGCAAAGATGTGTAAAGTATTCGGCATCGACTGCCTCGTCGTAGTCGGCGGTGACGGTTCTTTTAAAGGCGCCAGAGATCTGGCAAGGATCGGTATTCCGGTCATCGGTATCCCGGGTACGATTGATAACGATGTTGCCTGCACCCAGTACACGATCGGGTATGACACTGCGATGAACACCGCGATGGAAGCGATCGACAAACTCCGTGATACCGCATCTTCCCACGAGCGCTGCAGCGTTATCGAAGTTATGGGACGTCACGCCGGTTATATCGCACTGAATGTCGGTATTGCGACAGGTGCGGAGATCATCCTCCTGCCGGAAGTTCCGTGGGATATGAAGGATGTCATCAAGACGATCCTCGACTGCAGAAACAAGGGCAAGCGCCACTACATCGTAATCGTGGCGGAGGGCGCCGGTGATGCGACCGAGATCGCAAAACAGATCGAAGAGGCAACGGAGATTGAATCCCGTCCGACGATCCTGGGTCACCTGCAGAGAGGTGGTTCCCCGTCGCTTCGTGACCGTACGATGGCCAGCCTTATGGGCGTCCGTGCGATCGAATGCATCAAAGACAAGAGACTGAACCGTCTGGTGGTCTATAGAAACGGTGAGATCACAGATGTGGATATTGAAGAAGGTTTGTCCATGAAGAAGAGCATCTCCATGGATGAACTGGAAAGATCGAAGCTTCTTACCTAAGAAGTCGGGAGCTTCCTTCTTACTGATAAGAAGAGGAGACTATGTACACTACATTTGAAGAGGAAGCCAAGCGGAAGCTCGTCCGCGGGCGTTCCCTTTCCATCCTGGAATATGACAAAATACTCGACCGTCTGGTCAATCACGCTCGTACGATATACGGGCGTGAACTATGCTACGGATTAATTCCGACCTCGGATCTTCCGCTGGTTTCGGAGTGGCAGCAGGAGACCGAAGACGCGCAGGAGTACTACATTAAAGAAGGCGCGCTGCCGCTTGGCGGCGTAAACGATATCCGTGACGCGGTCCGTTTTTCGGATACCGGTGCGACACTCTCGATGAAGCATCTGCTCTATATCGCGCAGTTCCTTCGTGCGGTAGAGAGACTGTCGAAAGTGTCGGTCGACTGGCTGAGGACAGATCCGCAGGATCATCTGCTGTTCCGTGATATCCGCCAGCTTATGCCGCTCGATCACCTCGAAAAAGAGATCTCGATGGCCATTAACGGCGAAAACGAGATGAACGATAGAGCGAGCAATGAACTTTATAACATCCGCCGGCAGATCCGCGATGCGCAGAGCAGCATCCGTGAGATCCTCGAGCGCTTGATCCGTAAAAATCCGCAGGCACTTCAGGACCAGCTTGTCACCATGCGTGACGGCCGCTACTGCGTGCCGGTAAAACCGGAAAAGAAGGGTGAAGTCCCGGGCGTCGTACACGATACGTCCGCATCCGGACAGACGCTTTTCATCGAACCGATGGCTGTCGTGGAACTGAATAACAAGATCCGAGAATGGACCGCGGCCGAGCAGGAAGAAATCAACCGGATCCTTCAGATCCTAAGCGGCAAGGTCGCGATCTGTAAAGACTCGATCCTGGCGGACATCGCGCTGGTCGGTCATATCGATTTTATGCAGGCAAAAGCACTGTTCGCGGAAGAGCTTTCCGCGACGCGCCCGCGTATGAATGATCAGGGCAGGATCGTGCTCTCTCGTGCGCGTCATCCACTGATCGATAAAGACCGTGTGGTGCCGATCGATTTTTCTGTCGGAACGGAATACAGGACCCTCGTGATCACTGGCCCGAATACCGGCGGTAAGACGGTGTCTCTTAAGACCTGCGGGCTGATCTCGCTGATGGCGATGGCCGGACTCTTTATCCCGTGTAAAGAGGAGTCGGAGGTATCTACCTTTACAAAAGTACTCGCCGATATCGGTGACGAGCAGAGCATCGAACAGAGTCTCTCGACTTTCTCCGCGCATATGACGAATCTGGTGCAGATCCTGAAACTGACCAAGCCCACGACACTGGTACTGGTCGATGAGCTTGGATCCGGTACCGACCCGACGGAAGGTGCGGCATTGGCAATCGCGATCCTCGACGAGTGCAGAAAGAAAGGCGCAGTCACGGTCGCGACGACACACTATAAAGAACTGAAGGCATATGCCGTGGAGCAGGAAGGCGTGGAGAATGCCTGCTGCGAGTTTGACACCGAGACACTGTCTCCGACGTACCGCCTGATGATCGGCCTTCCGGGCGTCAGTAATGCGTTCGTGATCTCCAGAAAACTGGGGCTTTCGCCGAAGATAATTGAAAACGCGCAGAGCATCCTTTCCGAGGAGAGCCTGAAGATGGAGGAACTCCTTTCTTCGGCGGAGCGGCATAACCGCGAAAGCGAAAAACTCGAAAAAGAGATCGCTGCAAACTCGAAAAAGAGATCGCAGAGCTTCGCGATGAGATCCAGAAACAAAAGGAAGATCTCGAGAACCAGAGAAAGAGCATCGAAAAGGAAAGAAAGAGAGTGCTCGCGCAGGCCAGGGAAGAGAAACAGGAGATGCTCGAAGAGGTTCTGGAAAAAGCAGATACGATCCTCGATGAGATCAAGGAGATCCAGAAGATGGAGAACTCCCACGATGCCGAGAGAAAGATCCGTCAGATCAGAAACAATCTCCGTGCCGGTCTTTCCGATATCGATGCGGAAAGCGATGACGACGAAGAGAAAATCGAATTCTTCACCGTCGGAGAATACAGCTTCAAGAAGCAGAACGCGGTGCTTTCCTATGAAGAGACTGACGGCATAGGCTACGAGCAGTGCCGGGTAAGCGTGGCAGTCGAAGGGAACTGCATCACCATAGAGCGCACCGGACCTGCCGCCTCCACGATGTGCGTGGAAAAGAACGTGAAGCACCACAGCATCTACGGCACCCCGTTCGGAGATTTCACCATGGGGATAAACACCTACGACATACAGAATACGCTGAGTGAAGTCGGCGGGCGGCTGTGGTTCAAATACAGCATAGATATCAACTCGGACTTCGTATCCGAGAACGAAATGGAGATCCTCGTCACGCCCTCGGGAGAGGAAGAAATGAAGAATGAATAATGAACAGTGAATAATGAATAATTGTGGTGCCGCCTGCGGCGGCATATCCGAATCGTGACGAAGCGGATAGGTCAGTTTAATTTTAAAGACA
>ONFC01000014.1 GCA_900317035.1 uncultured Eubacteriales bacterium | reverse complement strand
ATCATCGATTTTACATCCGGATCCTGCTATGCGGTTCACGGAAATGTCATGAAGATCTCTCATTATATTTTCGTGATCACTCCCGCAAACGTCGATGTTTCGGGCGACATTTCCACTCAGGCCGGCATCGGCCGCACAGAGAGCAATTCCCTGAGCATGCCTTACGGCGGAAGGAACTGATACCGCGGAAGATCATAGTTATCTAAGTATATCGAAGCGCACCGGACGATGTTTGGTGCGCTTTTTACAGTCACTGCATAAAAAACACATTGCAGAGAGCATATTGACCAAATCAGTCGATTGACTATATCAGTCTGACCGTTTTAGTCAATTCACTGTTTGGAGGAACATATATGAAGGCAGATATAACAAGGATCATTAAAGCCGCCGTATTATTTACAGTGCTGACCGCATTTGATCTTTTCACCAAATCCATCGCGGTAAACGCCCTTGAGGGCGGGAAAAGAGTCCCTCTTATTCCCGGAGCACTGGAGTTTTACTATATCCAGAACAGGGGAGCTGCGTTTGGTATTTTCCAGAACGGAACATTAATACTAGGTATTATATCGGCTGTCGCTCTGGCAGTTCTGATCTTTGTATATCTCAGGATACCGGACGGAAAGAAATACCTTCCTCTGAGACTTGTTCTGATCTTTATTGCTGCAGGGGCGGCAGGAAATCTGTATGACAGGATCACTCTTCATTACGTGAGGGATTTTATTTATTTCTCCCTGATCGATTTTCCTGTATTCAATGTGGCTGATATTTATGTCACCTGCTCCGTCTTTATTCTGGCCTTCCTGATCCTTTCCGTAAAACTCGCGAGAAAAGAAGTGGGCTCGCTTCTTTCCGATGCTCCGGATAATGTCAGAAAGAAGGACTATCCGGCGATCTCGGCGGTGCTTCTTATCCTGGGCGTGGTATGTCTGGTGCTTGCCTACAGGCGGGGGCTTTCCGGAAATGCATGGGCAACCGTGGCTACGCTCCGTGATACTGTCGTCCTGGGACTTCTGGGCACGATCCTCCTGTTCCGCGGGATCCGCGTCCTGATCGGTATTATCGCTCGAAAAGCACCCGGCGGGAAACTCTCGGTCTTTACCTTCCGCCAGATCGAGGATACGGTCATCTTTAAGTCGGGAACGCTTGCGATCTGCTCGATCCTGATCCTGGTGGCAAGTTCCTGTCTGGCCGCCGGTATCGGTACATTTGCTTCCTATGATATGTATGACACAAAGCGCATCGACTACACATTTACGAACATTTTTAACGGGTCGGATGATGACCTGAAAGCGAGACTTTCGGAACTCGGAGTATCCGGAAACTTCTCCTATCTCGATGAGCTCCGGCTCTCCCATCCCTATATCGTCGGAGAGAAAGATTTTGACAGTGCTTTTGAAGCAGGAGAATTTGCAAAGCTTCAGGATGAACTGGATCCGGAATTTGAGATGCATAACCAGAGGGGAAGTATTGACGGATTCCCGTTCATGATCCGCCTCTCCGACTACAATGCACTTGTGACCGCGATGGGCGAAACACCTCTCGAACTGAAAGACGGTGAACTCGGACTCTATAGGGGAGACAGATTTACGGATAGCGAAGAACTCGACAATCTCGTTCTTTCGAAGAGACCGCATGTTACCCTTTTGGGAAAAGAATACGTGATGACCGGGAAGATGCAGAGCGCGCCGATCGTGACTGACAGCTTCATCACGCTTTCCGGTGCCCTGATTGTGCCGGATCAGGACTTTGATTACTTTGCAGCGGGAAAAGAAGAGGTCTATCTCAATGGCCTTCTCGATAGAGCGAAGTACAGCCGCAGCACGATGGTGAAGACCTATACCGATATTAATGCGGTTCTGGATAAGACAGATCTTGACTACGAGAGTTATCTGCAGAATATGGGACGGCAGCTTTTCTATCTGGTAGCGGCAAGCTATGTCACGATCTACCTGGCCCTGATCTTCCTGGTGGTCGCAAATACCATCCTCGGCGTGCAGTTCCTCATGGGACAGAAGCGTGCATCCGGAAGATATAAGACGCTTGTGAAGCTCGGCTCTGACCATAAGGCGATGTATAAGAGCTCGAAGCGGCAGATCAACTGGTATTTCGGACTTCCGATCGCTGTCGCCTGCGCGAGTACATTCTTTGCGACCAAGTCCCTCTTCTTCGGGATCCTGAGCTCGAGGACGAAGATGAATATGGATAAGATGCTTCCGGTCGTGGCGATTGTAGCAGCAGTCTTTTGTTTGGTAGAATGTGTATACATGATGATCGTAAAGCGCAGCAGCTCCCGGTTCCTCGAGACGCTGATGACGCCGGAAAGGGAAGAATGATCTTTATTCATGAAACACATTGCTGTAGTAGAAGATGAAAAAATGGTGAGCGTGGAACTAGCTTCCATGCTTGAAAAAGAAGGGTACCAGGTGACCCGTATCGAGGACTTTTCCCGTGTGACGGAAGAAGTCCTCGCGCTCGCTCCGGACCTTCTGCTTCTGGATATCAACCTCCCGGGGAAAAGCGGATTCCAGATCTGCCGCGAGATCAAGGGGAAGAGCGCGATCCCGGTCGTGGTGCTTACCTCGCGAGACCAGCTGCCGGACGAGCTTCATGCACTGGAGCTCGGAGCGGATGAATTTATCACAAAGCCTTACAGGAAGGAAAGACTCCTGGCGCGTATCGCGAATGTGCTCCGGAGATATGAGGGAAGATCGAACATGCTCGAAGGCCCGGGATTTCTTCTCGACCGCGGCACCTATACTCTCTATGTGGACGGCACGTCGGTGCTGCTTCCGAAGAACCAGGGCAAGATCCTGGAGACGCTTCTCATGGAAATTGGAAAACCTGTCCCGAAACAGACGATCTGCGAAGCGGTCTGGGGCACCAGTGAGTTTATCGATGAAAATGCACTCCAGGTGAATCTTACGAGATTGAAAAAGACACTTTCCGGACTTCCGCTGAAGGTCCGGATCACGGCGGAGCGTGGCGTAGGCTATAAACTGGAGGCGCTTCCATGAAAAATCTCGTGCGGCTTCTTAGGAACTACATCCCGTTTCTTATCTATGTCCTTCTGAGCGACATCTTCTTTATTGTGCTTCTATGGACGACGGATACAAGTGCTTTTCGATTCGTAGCGTCGGCACTGATCCTGTTCTCTATCCTCTCGTTTCTGCTTCTGTGCGCGGTGCTGTATATCCGGGAAAGACGGATCGGAAGGGCATTTGAAGATTATCTTTCCGACCCGGATGAGAACCATACGAAGATCCTGCTGGCCAGGCTCTCCGGGATGGAGAAGGAGCGGACCGCGACTCTTCTTTCCCTGATCGAAGAGAAAGAACAGCAGCGGGCGCACCTGCTCTCGCAGAATGAAGACTATGAGGAATATGTCGAGGCGTGGGCACATGAGGCGAAGACACCGATTGCGCTTCTGACCCTGATCCTCGATAACAACAGGGACAGCATGGATCCTGAGCTGACCTATAAGATCGAGTATATACGGTCGCGCCTGAGCGGCTCGGTCGATCAGATGCTGCAGTACGCGAGGATCAAGGGCGAGCGGAAGGACTATCTCTTCGAGGAACTGGAACTTAAGAAGATCATCGATGAAGTGGTCGAGGAATACCGCCCGCTCCTTCTCGAAAAGAACTTTACCGTGATCAACAAGATCAGGAATGAGCGGATCTACGCCGACAGGCGGGGACTTCTATACATGCTCGGACAGTTCGTCAGTAACTCCATCAAATACAGCGCGGATGATCCCCGACTGGAATTCTATATAGAACCGGATAACCGCCTGGTCGTGGAAGATAACGGCATCGGCGTCAAGAAGTGCGATCTTCCGTACATTTTCGAGCGCGGATTCACGGGCGACAGCGGTCAGGCCAGGTCGAAAGCGACCGGGATGGGACTGTATCTTGCCGCAAAAATCGCAGAGGATATGAATTTTGAGTTAAATGTTTCCTCGGAAACGGGAAAAGGATTCCGAATCGTGGTACAATATCCAAACGTGGAACAAGGACGTTTTCACGATATAAAGTAATTGTGGAGAAGACCCCTTCGAAAACGGGTGCTTCTCGAGAAGGAGGAAAACCATGCTGGAATTACAACATGTCTCATTCGAAGTGAATGAGGACGGAAGCGGCAAAGAGATCCTCCGTGATATAAGTCTTACGATCCCTACAGGAAATCTTACGGTCATTACGGGCCCGAACGGCGGCGGTAAATCCACACTGGCCAAGGTCATCGCGGGCATTATCCGCCCGACGTCCGGTAAGATCCTGTTCGATGGAGAGGATATTACGGAGATGTCCATCACGGACAGAGCGAGAAAAGGTATCGGATTTGCTTTTCAGCAGCCGGTCAGATTTAAGGGCATCCAGGTCTTCGACCTGATCCGCCTGGCAACGGGCACCAAGCTCTCGACGGTAGATGCATGTAAGTATCTGTCGGCGGTCGGCCTGTGCGCCAGAGACTATATCAACCGAGAGGTCAATAGCAGCCTGTCGGGCGGTGAGCTGAAGCGTATCGAGATCGCGACGGTGCTTGCCAAGGCATCGAAACTGTCTGTCTTTGATGAGCCGGAGGCGGGTATCGACCTGTGGAGCTTCCAGAACCTCATCGAGGTCTTCGAAGATATGAGAAAGAACATCCATGACAGCTCGATCATGATCATCTCCCACCAGGAGAGGATCCTGAATATCGCGGACGAGATCGTCGTTCTGAAGGACGGACAGCTCTTGTACTGCGGTCCGAAAGACGAAGTGCTGCCGAAGCTGAGCGGCACGGATTCTTCCGTCAAGGGCTGCGGCAAGGGAATCATCAGGAAGGAGGCGGAGCAATAATGCTGAATCTGGATTCGGTCTCTGACCGACTGTTAGAAGAAGTTGCTGATCTGCATAAGGTGCCGGTCGGCGCATATAACATCCGCTCCAATGGTAAAGCCGTCGCGAGAAACTCTACGGCGAATATCGACATCATCCCGAAGGAGAACGGTTCCGGCATCGACATTAAGATCAAACCGGGCACAAAGAATGAGAGTGTCCATATCCCGGTCGTCATGACAGCGAGCGGAATCAAGGAGCTCGTTTATAACGACTTTTATATCGGAGAAGGATCCGATGTCGTGATCGTCGCGGGCTGCGGTATCGATAACTGCGGACCGAAGGATAGCGAGCATGACGGTATCCACCGTTTCTTCGTCGGAAAAGGCGCGAAGGTAAAGTATGTCGAGAAGCACTACGGTTCCGGCGACGGCACGGGAAAGCGCATCTTAAATCCGGGCACGGAAGTCTATATGGAAGAGGACAGCTTCATGGAGATGGAGATGGTCCAGATCAAGGGCGTGGATGACACGGTCCGTGATACGAAGGCCGAGCTTGCTGCCGGTGCGAAGCTGGTGGTAAGAGAACGCCTGATGACACATGGAAATCAGAACGCGGTGAGCAACTACCGTGTCGATCTGAACGGAGAGGGCTGCTCCTGCGATGTCGTCTCCCGTTCTGTCGCCAGAGATGATTCCTACCAGAAGTTCGATGCGGTCCTGACCGGTAATGCACCGTGCTCCGGCCACACCGAGTGCGATGCGATCATCATGGATAACGGACGTATTCTGGCGGTGCCGGGTCTTGAGGCGAATAACGTCGATGCGGCACTCGTGCATGAGGCGGCCATCGGTAAGATCGCCGGCGAACAGCTCATCAAGCTGATGACCTTCGGTCTTACGGAGCAGGAAGCGGAAGAACAGATCATCAATGGCTTCCTGAAGTAATTCATAAAAGAAAAATACGTGATCAGCAAGGCTGTGTATTTACCGGGAGATCCCGAAAATACACAGCCTTTTTTCATATAGGACCGGAGACTTCAAAAATTATTTTCTCGGATGTGTGACCAAACGCGTTTATAATTTATCTAATGGGTATATCGAAAAAAGCGCTTATTTTCATAAAGTCGGGAAGAAGGAGGCGTCGATGACCACCACTGAAGAACTGAAATTGGTGATGGCCGCAAAGGATAACGATAAAGAAGCTTTTGCGAGTCTGATTCAGTTGAATAAACAGTACATGTATAAAGTCGCTCTGGCCATTCTTATGAATGACGAGGATGTTGCCGATGCGATGCAGGATACCATTCTTACCTGCTGGGAGAAGATCCCGGGACTTCGGGAAGAACGGTATTTCAAAACATGGATGACGAAGATACTGATCAATCACTGCTATGCGATCATAAATGACAGAAAATGTTTTACGGATCTTTCAGAATGGGAGGAACCCGCAGTCACAGATGAGTACAATCTCGAGCTCAAAGAGGCGCTGAGCCTTCTTAGTGAGAAATACCGCCCGGTGGTGATCCTCTATTATGTGCATGAGTTCGAAACGAAAGAGATCGCGGAGATACTGAATATCAGTAAGACGGCAGTCACGACACGGTTGCAGCGGGCAAGAAAGAAACTTGCCGGGTACTACAACAGTGATTTTCAAGGAGAAATGAAAAATGAACGACAAGAATATATTTGAAGAGAAAGTAAGGATCCCGGATATTGTGGATTCTAAAGTGGATCAAGTGCTCTCCGATCTGCCGGATCACGGGACGATTCGCGAAGTGGCCCCGAAGGAGAAAAAGAACTCTGGAAAGACCTTTACCCGCGTGCTGGCCTTTGCCACTGCCGCATCCGTCCTTCTTCTGTCTTATACCGTGTATCGCGCGGTAAGATCCGGTAAGGAGAAAAAATCTCCGGAATCCCTGACATCGGAAAGCACAGATCTTCCGAATGGTACAGAAAATCCGGTTGGTACTAATAATACGGATAATACAGATGGTACAGAAAATACGGATGGAACGATCAGCCAGAAATTTACCATTATGGTCGCCGGACAGGGTCTGAGAGATGATAGATCGATCCCTCTTGAAAATAAGAGCTCGAGATTCACAAATATAGCGATGCATTACTTTGATTTCAATTTTGAATTCGAGTTCCCTCTTTCCGTTGCCGGTGAGAATGTGGAGAGCGTGGAGTATTCATTCAAAAATGCAGATGTAGCGATCGCCCATAACGGAACTTCGCCGAGTAATATCACGGGCGAAAAGATCGACCTGGATGACCGGTATCTTTCCGATTGGGAGGATGAGCCGAAAAGGTATTATATAAGCAGTGGAATCTATGGCTTAGGTAGGGTCGATTTTTATCATTCGTATAAAGAATCAGCTGTTTCCGGAGAGACCTATACGAAGTATATCTGCGTATTGCTTAAGGACCGTAGGGATCTTTATGAACACCTTGAACTCGAGGAACGGGACGGAAACTTCATGGCGTATTCTTGTGATGTTCTTACTGCCATGTGTAAGGATATCGTGGTCACGGTCAAGGTCAATTTTGCAGATGGTTCAAGTGAATCCATCGATATCGGTATCAAAGGGGGAGAAGTCCCTTATACATATTCAGATGAAGAGGGAAAAGATTATACCGAGATGCAGCCGGGTTTTGTATGCTATATCAAAGGATCTACGGAGGAGCCCGGTGAGGTCCACCTGAGATCTTATGAGGAAGAAGGCCTTCCTCCGGCATCATTTGATGAAGAAATGGGCGTTGAAGAGGAGCCGGATCCGGAAGTGGTTCAGGAACAGGAAAGACTGAAGAAACTTGTAGAAGAAAAGAATATCCTGAAGGCTCCGGATCTTAAGGCCATTCCAAATACGTTCGAAAACGGGAACGGAGGACTTGGCAGAAATGGCTGGGATCAGGGATGGAACTATGTCAGCTTCGGATTACCGTTCATAGCAGACGGGGAGGATATTGATCATGTGGAATTCCGTTCCTTGAGCGAGGATCTGTGTTTTTACGATCTCTATACCGTAGGAGATGAAGAATACAGGATCAAAGGAACAGAAAGCAGTAACGGTTACGGTGTAAACGAAGCGATACTTGCGGAGGATCCGGAGCATCCGAAAAAAGGAGAACGGCTCTATCATTGCTACTCGTCCTTCTCCATGCAGTATCCGGTACGGGAAATGAAGAATTATGACCTTTACGTGGAAATTGATGTGCGCGGCAATGAGACATTAAAAGCCATGGACACGGATGTGGTTACGAGGAAGGGATACGAGGATTCCGACTTCTATAATACTGCCTTTAAAGACAAAACTATTGAGATGACAGTATATTATAAGGATGGGACAAGTGTGACAAAGAAGATCGCATTCGCCCTTATTCTGGAGCAGGATGATGAAGTTCCCTCTTACAACATGCGGAACCTCTATGCCTATATCGTCGAATGACCGCTGGAAGATCTTGTGTGACGAAGCAGAAAATCCCGAATGAAAAGAAAAGGACGGCTGATGCCGTCCTTTTCTTTTATGGTGGAGCATATGAGGATCGAACTCACGACCTCCAGATTGCGAACCTGGCGCTCTCCCAGCTGAGCTAATGCCCCGAATCACTTCACTATTATGGTGGTTGCACCCGTAAATGTCAAGGCGAATTTTCTTCCCTCATGTGGTATAGTAGCTTTAGTAAATTACGTTCCGGATCAGGGAAAAGGAGACTTTTATGAAGGTTTTTAAAGCACTGGCATCAGCTGCTGTAACGGTGGCACTTATGGTCTGCGCGGCAGGCCCGCAGGTACTTGCCCTTGCATCCCGGGATGCCGGTACGATCGTAGTGGATGGAAAGACTTTCTCCTCGGCCAAGAACTGTAAGGGTGACAACTGGAAATACGATGCGAAGAGCCACACCCTGTCTCTGGATGGATATACCGGCATGTATATCGACCTCAGCCAGCAGGAGAATGCGGTGATCGAACTGTCCGGGGAAAACAAGGTAACTTCCAATGTGGAGGCGCCGGCGATCCAGGTGGAGGGCAATCTGACGATTCAGGGAGAAGGCTCACTCAAACTCGAGGTGACTGCCTGCCACAGTGCAGTCTATGCGAAGGGCGGCGATCTGACAGTCGATCATTGTATGCTTTCGGTCAGCGGACACGGAGATGTGGCGGACTCGGCGTATCTTCTGATGGCGGATAAGAATGTGACGCTCTCCGGAGTACATGCTTCGCTAGGAGATGAGATCAACGGGGCCGGTGGTGCGGTCGGATCTCTCGGAGGAAATATTCTTGTGAATGACGGCACGATCATGACGGTTTTTTCCAGGTCGAAAGCACTTACCTCCATCGAGGGCGAGGTCCGTATCGAGGGTGCTGCCACGAGCGCGGAACTCTTCGCGACAGAGAGTGCGCTCTATGGGAAAACCGGGATCACGATCTCCGGTGCGGAGAATGTCCGGGCAGAGAGCAATAAGCCGGAAAGTACGGCAGTGTACTGTCCGGAGGGAACCATAAAGATCACGGATACGCCGGTGGATATTGCTTCAGAAGGCGCAGCGATGGCCGGTAAAAATATCGAGATCAGCGGCGGATATATCAGTGATCCGTTTGATGCAGAAGTGAAAGAAGTATCCGGGATGATCTCGATCGTTCTTGGAACGAATGTTGTAAAGGATCTTCATATCCTCACAGGCGTCAAGCCGACTAACACGCCGACGCCGAGTCCTACACCGACGCCTGTTCCGACAGCGACGCCGACACCGGCTCCGTCAGAAGGCGGTGGATTTCAGATCACATCCCGCATGATGATCGGCGGCGGGATGGTAGTTATCGCGCTCGCCGTGATCGCTGTTCTTATCATCAGCAGGATGAAATCCAGGGAATAAATTATTGCAGGATACCGATCTCGATATCGGGTCCGTCAAAGATGATCATCGTTCCCCATTCATTTAATTCCGGGATACCGGCACTCGTCGATGCGATGCGGAAGATCGAGGAGAGCACCAGACGTGTCTGGCCATAGAATCCGTGCGTATGCACGTAGATCTTGCCGTTCTGCTTCAGTGCTTTTACCATACCGGCATTCTTCAGATCGGCGGAATAGATATCTGCACTGACTTCTTTTCCTTCCGGAAGTTCAAACAGCGTGATCGTCACATTTTCCATGTAGTTGTAAACAGGCTTTTCGTCAGAGGATCCGGCGACCAGGATCGATCCCGGACGCACGAGGATCGGCATGGTGTCATAGCTGTGCTGCTCGTTTTTCCAGATCGGACCTTCGATCTTCTCGCGGGTCAGAAGGTTCGTCCATGTGCCGGAAGGTACATAGTAGCGGACGACGCCGTCTGCGGAAGTGATCGGTGCGATCAGAAGCGACGGGCCGAGCATATACTGCTGGTCGAGTGTGAGTGTATTTGGATCATCCGGGAAGTCCAGGAACATCGGACGCGTCAGCGGAAGTCCCAGCGAACTGGATTCCACGGCACAGGAATAGATGTAGGGCATGAGTCCCAGTTTAAATTTCGAGAAGAGAAGCGTCTCGTTCATCGCTTCGGAACCATACTGCCACGGCACGCGGAAAGAACGGGCGCCGCTCAGCATGGCGTGCGGCAGGAACATGGCGGCCTGATGCCAGCGCATGTAAAGATCCGGCGTGCACTCGTCCGTGATACCGGCGATGTTTTCGCTCCAGTACGGGAAACCGCTGATCGACAGCGACAGGCCGCTCTGAAGAGCGGCGCGCATTCCTTCGTAGGACGGATCTTCGTTATCCAGCGCAAGGAACGGCATCTTGTGAGATCCGATAAAGCCGGAATGTGCGAGTACACAGGCATTATTCTTACCGTTTCTTCTCCAGAGAAGATCATATACGGCATCCGCGAAAAGCACGGAATACTGATTGTGCTGGCTTTCCGCTTCGAGTTCGTTCTTGTAGGTGATGCCGTATTTTTCGGCCTTCGGCCCGAAAACGGCCGATTTTACCGGAGCGTCGGCGCCGTAATCCAGACGGAATGCATCGACACCCATTTCGATAAGATCGGCGATGAATTTCTGATACCATGCACGCGCGACGAGGTTCGTAAAGTCAACAAGCCCTGCACCCGGGGCGTAGGTATCACACTGGAAAACGTCGCCGTTTCCGTAATTGAGATAGTAGTTTCCGTCATACCCTTCCTGGAAAAGCGGTGATTTCTGCGAGATGTACGGGCTGACCCATACGCAGACGCGGATGCCGTTTTCGTGAAGTGTCTTGATCAGCTGCTGCGGATCCGGGAATCTGCTTTCATCCCATAAAAGAGAAGTCCACTCGAAGTTCTTCATCCAGAACGGCCCGAAGTTGATCACGGAGAACGGCATATTGATGCCCTTGGCATGTTCCACCAGATCATAGATCGAATCTTCGTCATATTCTTCCAGAACGGGAGAAGACAGCCATGAGCCGAAAGACCATGCCGGCGGCAGGTCAGGCCGTCCGATCATCTCGGAATAGATGTCCATGACATGCTTCATGGAAGCACCGCCCATCAGGATATATTCCATCGTCTCGCCGGCGAGGGAGAACTGCGTTCTGGCGGTTACTCCATCAGCGGTAGTGTCTGTGGTTGCGTCGTTAGCGATTTCGAAAGAGACACACTCCGGACTGTTTACCAGTACGCCGTACCCTCTGGACGACAGGAAGAACGGGGTCGTTTTCGCGGATCTCCCGAGGCGCATGCCGGCATCTTCGTTCCAGATATCGTAAGATCCGCCGTTTCGTACGATCGGACCCGGCATCTCGCCGAGGCCGTAGATGCACTCGCCTTCGCTGAGTGTCAGCTGCTCGCGGATATAGGTGCTGCCGTTTCTGTCGGTGATGTGTGCCATGCCGCCAAGTTCTGTTGCGGTGAGGAAACGGCCGGAGTAATAAAATGAGATGCCCCAGGTACCGTGTTTGCTGATGCGGAGTTCCAGGAGGCTGGAGGTATAGCTGTAGTATTCTTCCGTCTCGCTACTGACCGGCTTAACGATAGCGCGGTTCAGCTCGAGCACTGACTTCTGAGCGCGGGAACCGCGGTGATTACAGATCTTTACGGAAAACATATTTGCGCCGATGGCACTGATGCTTACGGAAAGAAGGCCGCAGCCGATACAGTCGCTTGATTTTTCCTGCTCAGTATAAGGCGCGAAGAGCGTGATCCCGGATTCCGAATACGAGATATCGGAGATCTCCTTCGGATACTCCAGCTGATACCCTTCTTTCACCACCCAAAGTCCATCGGTAAATTTCATGTGCAACACTCCTTATAACGCGGGGCAGAGATCCTCTGCCTCCGTAAAAGATATATCTCCAAGAAAAGTATAGCAAAGAGAATGTCAAGGAAAGGGACAGAATTCCTACTGCTGTGTTTCATTTGTGTGAATATGAGTGTCGTATGTTATACTTATCTCTGTAAATAGACTGGACGGGATGACCCGGGAAGAAGGAACAGAAGATACATGACTTCGTCAAAATCGCTTCTCCGTTATACGAAAAAGATGAACGACCACCGGCAGGAACTTCTGGCGGAGGAGGGGGCATTCTCTGATCTGGCGCAGCTTCTGATCGACCGCGATGTGAAAAGAGTATTTCTTGTCTCGGGAAAACAGACGCAGAAGCTGAAACTGTATGATTCCTTTGTGGAAAAACTTCAGAACTCCGGCATCCGCTGCTTCGTGTGGGCGAAGGTCGATAAACTGGCAGAAAACTCCGTGATCGAGACCTGCGCGACCGAGTGCTCCACATATAACTGTGAGGCGATCGTTGCTTTTGGCGGAGGCGCCGTGATCGATGTGGCGAAGATGGTGTCCGTCTGGCTGAAGAATCCCGAGTATTCTCTTTATCAGATGCGAGGGATAAACCGTATACCGAAGAGCGGCATCCCGCTTTATGTGGTCTCCACGACCTGCAGCGGTGCAGAGAGCTCTGCCTGCTCCATCCTTCATGATGCCGATAAGCAGTTATCTCTGTATTACAGTCAGTATCTGGTGCCGGATGTAACTGTTCTGGATCCGGATCTAGTGCTCCGTCTTCCGATGGAGAATATGGCATCTGCCGCGATCCTGGCGCTGTCACATGCGGTAGAGGCATTTATCAGCCCGATGGCGAAAGAGTTCCCGGCAGATAAAGCAAATATACAGATCGCGATCCCGATCTATTTTTCCTATCTGGAAAAGTCATATAAACACGGCGCAGGGAATGATGTATATCTTCAGATGATGATGGCGCCGTACTATACGGGCGTGGGAACAAGAAGGATCGGGTTTGGTCCGGCGCACAGCCTGATCATGTATGTGGCGGCAAAATACGGTGAAGTTCCCGGAAGAGTAGCTTCGATCCTTTTACCGGCGGTGCTGGAATATGAATTTGATGAGGTGAAGGAGGATCTGGCGCAGCTTGCACTTGCTTCGCATCTGTGCTCGGCAAGAGCGACCATGGAAGAGGCGGCAAAAGCGTTTATCTCCGGATTTAAGAGCCTGTGCAGGCGAGTGGATATGCCGTCATCGCTTCCTTTCCTGAAGCTGGAGGATATGGGCGACATAGTCCGCATGGCGATGTACGATGCCAAGCTGTGGGGATGCCCGAAAAAGGTGAACCTGAAAGCAGGGGTCTCCATTCTGAAGAAAGCCAGATATAGTGAGTGAGGATGCTATGCCTTCCGGGATGATACATGTTGACCACAAGCTTCCGACGCCGGTCGAGATACTTCTTAAGAAACTTTCCGGATGTGGATATGAGGCATATGTAGTGGGAGGCGCGGTTAGAGATATCCTGATTGGTAAAAGCCCGGAGGACTACGATGTCGCGACTTCTGCGATGCCGGACGAGGTGGTGTCGGTCTTTGGCGAAAAGCACTGTCATCCGACAGGGATCGCCCACGGGACGGTAACCGTCGTGGTAGAGGGCGTGCCTGTTGAGGTGACGACTTTCCGGGTGGATGGCGACTATATGGATTCGCGTCATCCTGAGCAGGTCAGTTTTACCCGTTCTTTAGAAGAAGATATAAAGAGAAGAGACTTTACGATCAATGCGCTGGCGCTTTCTTCCGACGGAACGGTCATCGACTATTGCGGCGGAGTGGAAGATCTGAAAGCCGGGATCCTCCGTACCGTGGGAGATCCGGAAGAGAGATTTTCCGAGGATGCTCTTCGTATTCTCCGCGGCCTTCGGTTCTCTTCCGAACATGGATTTAAGATAGAAAAAGAAACAGCCCGGGCCATGGTAAAGAAGAAGGATTCCCTCTCCGATCTTTCGGTGGAGCGGATCTGGAAAGAGTTTTCGCGGCTGATTTGCGGAACGTATTGTGCATCTGTGATGCGCCGCTTTTTCGATGTCTTTACTGTCTTTCTTCCGGAGATCGCACCGATGAAGGGCTTTGAACAGCATAATCCGCACCATATATATGATGTCTGGGAACATACTTTGGCGGCGATGACGTATACGCCGAAGACAGTCGTTCTCCGTACGGCAGTGCTTTTCCATGATATAGGAAAACCACAGTGCTTCGAGATCGGCGAGGACGGGATCGGGCACTTCCGCGGGCACCCGAAGGTCAGCGCGGCGATGGCAGACACGATCCTCCAGAGGCTGAAGGTGGACAACGATACCAGGCAGAAAGTGGTACTTCTGGTAAAAACACATGACGTGCCGCTGGATCCGGTGATGAAAAGCGTCCGCCGCAGGCTGGCGCAGTATGGTGAAGAAGGGGTGCGCCTGCTTCTTGAGGTGAAGCGGGCGGATATATCTGCGCACTCCGCGAAAAGCGCCTACCGGATATCTGAGCTTGCCCGTTTTGAAAAACTGCTGAACCAGGTGATCAAAGATCAGCTGTGTTTCTCTTATTCTTCTATGAATATAAACGGCAAGGATCTGATCGATCTGGGGATCCCTTCCGGGGCAAAACTGGGATCGATCAAAAAACAGCTTCTAAATGAAATCATCGACGGCACCCTGGAAAACGAGAAAACCGCGCTGCTGCAGCGCGCTCGGGGTCTCTGGAAGGACTGCCAATAAAGGGAAAAAAGTCCAAATAAGAACGCCGTTTCACATTTTGTCACATTTCTACAAGCGATTACACAAACGAAACGTTCGAAACATGTTTAATTTATGTGCAATATGCACAATTTCGAATTCTTGTACAAATTTTGGACACAAAATAGATACAAATTGTGACAGAATTGTGACAAAATCTGCTAGAATTTGAACTTCTCCGCTTGATACAATATGACCATAAAAGACATGACAACAAGGAAACGACATCGAGGATGAGGATAGTATTTAGACAGCCAAGTGAGGAGGAGATCCAGATGAAAAATAGAAAAGGTTTCACACTAATGGAAATGGTCGTTGTTATTGCCATTATTGTTTTCTTATCTGCAGTAACATTGACAAGTATAGCGCAGTACACAAAGAGAGCCCGCGATCTCAGCACCAACGTTAGAGCTCATAACGCGGCAATGGCCTCTGAAGAAGAAATCGTTGATAACTACCTGACGACAACACGTTCGACAGAAGGAAATGCAACGACGAATAACAGCCATCAGGCAATTGTTCCTACTGAGAGCGAAACAGAGAGCACAACTGAAGCAACAACAACTCAGAAGCAGAATCCGCCGCCGCCGCAGGACCCGCCGCACGAAGATCCTACGACCGTAACGACGACAAAGAGCCAGGAAACACAGCCGAATAATCCGCCGGCTCCGCCAGCAAATAATCAGAATCCGACTCAGCCGGCTAATAATCAGAATGCAGCAGGAAGCAGCTTCACAATGACGAGCAACCAGTACGATCACTGGGGCAACAGATTAAAGTTTAACAAGGCTATTAAGGAAGCAATTATCAGAACAGATGGAAACGGTTTTGCAGTTGATCTCAACGGTCAGTATACAGTCGAGAACCTTGGTGGAAACCGCTACAAAGTAAAATTCGTAGCAGATGGCTGGGGAACGAAAGCGAAGGAAATTCCGTTCCACGTAGATTGGGGCTATAAAGAGTTTGTTATCGAGTCTTTCTCTTAATCGAGAATGCAGAGTTTCATAAGCACTTTGACTCGACAGATAGTTGACAGTTTAGAATAGACATCATGGGGTATCACAACATCTAATTTATGGGTCGCTCCCGAAAGGGAGCGGCCTTTTGCGCATTTACAGTTTAGTAAAAAAACCGTGTTTTTTTTGCCATATAGTATTATTATAATAGTATCGATAACTGTATGATTGGCTTGGGGAAGCCATTAGCACTTGGGGGAAGAAAATGAAGCTACAGCAGCTTGCAAAACTGGTAAGCAAGAATGTCACGATCCTTTCGATCGCGTCTGCCTTTGTTTTGGGCGCTGTTGGCATGACTGATATCAAGGATAACCTGTTTGATACATCCAAGTGGTTCATGAAATCAGATACCGAGCAGACCGAGTTTGAGAATATTGCGGCTGAATCGGATAAACCGGATTTTGAATTTGCAAAGCCGACACAGGACCCTGATGATCTTTTCCCTCAGGATGATCCTTCTATTACATCAGAAGACGGACCGGATATCACTTCGGAGACAATTTCGTCTGTTGCTACCAGCGAGACAACGGTTGAGCCTACTGCTACGATCGATCTTTCCGGCATGACGCTTCCGGAGATGACTATCCCGACGGATGCCACATCTGAAACTTCCGAGACGACTGAAGAAACTAAGGAAACTGCTTCGGAGACGACAGAAAAGGAAGAGACCACCAAGAAGACAAAGAAGACAAAGACGACCGAAGATACGACAAAAGCACCTGATGACGGCAGTACGGCTTCCGCTCCGAAGGAGACATCTTCCGAGCCGAAGGAGACAACTTCTGCTCCTACGGAAACGACCGAGGCTCCGAAGGAGACGACCAAGAAAGCAGTGCTTGGTGATACCAGCGGTTCTTATAATGACGACATGGCGAAAGAAGTTCTGGGTCTTGTAAACCAGATACGTGCAGATAACGGACTTGCTCCGCTTTCGTGGAGCGGTTCCCTGGTAAAAGGCGCAAAATCCCGTGCTACAGAGATCGTCGTGAAATGGGCTCACAAACGTCCGGATGGATCTGATTTTTGGGATGCTCCCGGATGCGAAGACACCTACGGAGAGAATCTTGGTAAGGGTTACGGCTCAGCTGCATCTGTAGTGGACGGATGGATGAATTCTGAATTACACCGGGCGAATATTCTGAAGAGTGAATACAAGACCCTCGGTGTTGCTTGTTACTTATGCAACGGGACGTATTACTGGGTGCAGGAGTTTGGATGCTGATACGAAGAAAATTCCGCTGATATATAGAAATTACATCCGATGGCCACTCATGATCCTCATGGTGGCCGTAGTCATTTTGGGACTAATGTATGCATATCTTCTGGATCCGCTAAAGGATCCCAATGCGTATGCCCCTTGTGTGTTCCGTTCCGAATTCTCCTTATACTGTCCGGGATGCGGTGACAGCAGGGCGCTTCATGCACTGACACACGGACATATAATCCAGGCTTTTGACTATAATTTTTTATTCCCGTTTGCGGCTTTAGTACTCGCGTGGTACTATCTGGTTGCACTCACAACACTGCTTTTCCGAAAAAGAGTGATGTGGATGCCGCAGTCTCTGCCAGTCTGGTCAGCGATCGCGATCGGTGTGGTAATAGTGCTTTTCACGGTGCTAAGGAATATTCCGGTGTGGCCGTTTACGATACTCGCACCATAAAAGGAGGAAGAAGAAATGCCAATTTGCAAATATTGTGGAAATGAAGCTGGTGAAGGAGAGTTTTGCAGAAGCTGCGGAGCGAAGAATGAGGCTGCGGCAGTTACACCGCAGCGGATGACCGAAGAGGATTACCGGCAGCTGGAGAACCAGCAGACCTATACAAATGATCAGGGCAAACAGGGAAGCTACGAGCAGCCGGACCGGTATTTCCGGCCGCAAAGTGCTTCCGGACTTCTTGCCGCGAATATCGTCGTGCTGGTACTGGCGGTGCTGACATTCTGTAATTCACTGGGTGTCACCGGCCTTGCGATCATTTTTTCGATCATCGGTATCATTAGCGCTTCAAGAGTGAAGAATGCGAAAAGTGAGATAGAGGTCCACAGCTGCAGAAGCGGGGCAACGACTATGCTGGTGATGGGCATCATCGCACTCGTTGTCGGTTTTGTCGTTCTTGTTGTTCTGAAGATCATCGGAAGTCTGGCCAACGGACTGATCTCACTTATTTTCTGAGTAGACCCTGAGACGGATTTTCAGAGAAACTTACTGATTCTTGCGAAAGAAAACTAAAGAATATATTATTAGTATTAACACGCAGCCCTTAAGATACAGGGCTCAGGAGGCAAAAAGAGATGTCAACTTGCAAATACTGCGGACACGAAACCGGCGCAAAGATGTTCTGCGAGTATTGTGGCGCGAAAGTGGATAAGGCACCTGTAGCACCTCCGCCACAGATGCCGCCGATGCCGCAGCCGCCGATTCCGCAGCAGGTTCCGCAAAGCCCCGCTGGTCAGCCGGCGGCATACCAGCAGCCGGTCATGCAGGATCCTCGCTTCCAGCAGGGAGTATACCAGCCGCCGGTACTGAATCAGATGCCGGTGTCGCAGGGGTACTATACGCCGCGTAGTGCAGCAGGATTTCTGGCCGGAAATATCATCGTGCTTGTTCTTAGCTGCATATTCTTCTGCGGCCTGTTCCCACTGGTTTCGATCCCGCTGAGTATTATCGGTATCGTATTCTCGGTGAAGGCGAAAAACAGCAGAAGCGAGCAGGAAGAAAAGGCGTGCCGGATGGTGGCGATGATCATGATGATCATAGGAATCTTTTTCCTGATCCTGGGCATCGTGGTTTTCTGCGGAGTAGTGTACGATAAGTATGGAAGTTTTGGTGCATTCTGGGATGATATGATGAATGGCTGAGACTAATGATATATGTAAATTTATAAAAATATATAAGGAGAAAAAGTATGCCTACATGTAAGTATTGTGGAAATGAAACCGGAGGTTCCCAGTTCTGTCAGAACTGTGGTGCCAAAGTTGATGCGGAGCCTGTAGCTCCTCAGCCGATGCCTGTATATCAGCAGCCTGTATATCAGCAGCCGATGCAGGCGCCAGTCCCGACACAGCCGTCGTTCTATACACCGGGTGGAGCCGGCGGACTTCTGGCAGGAAACATCATCATGCTGGTTATTTCCGTGATCACCTGCTGTCTGGTCTATACACTTGCGGCACTCGTAATGTCCATCATCGGTATCGTCTTTGCAGCGAAGGTTAAAAATGCACAGAATGCCGAGCAGGAAAGATCTTATAGAAAGGTCGCCCTTATCATGCTTCTGGTATCGGTTGCCGTGGAAATCCTTGCGATCATTCTGTTCGTTGTTGGTGTATATCAGAAATATGGCGGATTTGAAGGATTCTTCGAAGAACTCGAGAGCATCTGGGAGTCTGCACAGGACGCTGCAAGAAGGTAAGTTATGAAGTGTATCCGATGCCGCAGGGAACTAACGGATGAGGCAAGATTCTGTCCCGACTGTGGTTTAAAAGTAGATACAAAAGAGACCGCCGGAGCTGACACGGCTCCGGCCACTTCCGGTCTGCCCGGCCTGCCGCCGCTTCCGGAGACGCCTTCTTTCGAAAAACAGAACGAAGGTGCTTTTGTCCCTGCTTCTTTTGACCAGGTAACTGTGAATCCGGCGAATACCTCGCCGGCAGAGCCTGCGACAGTTCCTGGCCCGGTATCGGAACCGTTAATGCGGCCGGATCCTGTTTTTGTGCCGGTGCCGCAGGGATATACGGCTCCGGCTGTTCCTGCAGGATATGCATCCGCGCCGGTGCTTTTGACACCGGATTATCCGATAGAGGAAAGTGATTACTATCACCTGGACGCAACGGAGGTCTACGATTTTGAAGCCTTCCGCGGGATATCGATCGTCCTGATGGTTTTTTCGGCGTTAACCATGTTCGGGATCCTTTTCCCGCTTCCGATCTGTATCGTGACGCTGGTTTTTTCGTGCCTGGGCAACGGAGACCATGATCCGCGCCGGGCGAAGAGCCGGTTTAAGGTCTGCAAGATCCTTACGGTCATAAGTATTGTTACGGTGATACTTCTTATTATAGGAATTTATGTGCTTCGTTATTTAAATAATTATACAAATATCCTTAATCTGTAAACGCATATATATCAGTGCTTTTCGGCCGGTCTGTAAAGAGGTTTTGCAGGCCGGCTATTTGTATAATGTGAAAAATCTTTGTCAATTTGTTGTGAAATTCCACAGTAAGCAATGAAAATTATCGGAAAAGGTTGTATAATTGTTTTACAATTCATTCGATTTGAGGGGTAGTTACAATGAAGAAATGTCCTGTATGTGGCGTTATGATGGGAGATAACGTGGCGCGTTGCTTCATGTGCAAGTACGATTTCCAGAAGGCTGCGCGTGAAGGTGAAGATGTGGCACGTCAGGAAGCCAGTGCGAACATTAAGCGAAATGAGCAGGAGGCGAGTGCTCGTGTCGAACAAAAGCGTTCCGAAGAAGAAAAGATCATCGTCGAGATGAAAAACAGGAACCAGCGTGAGATCGAGACACTAAACCAGCAGCTTGAGTCAGAGAAGCTTCGTATCGAAACAGAGTATGTAGAGATAAGAAAGCGTGCCCTCGATGAGAGAAAAGCACTTGAAAAAGAACTCGAAGAGATCCGTGAACAGGTCGAGATCGAGAAGAAACGTCAGGCTGACGTCAAGGGTGAACAGGAAAAGATCCGCGAAGAAGCCAGAAAAGAGATGGCGGTCGAGCGCGAAGAGATGATCAAGCAGGCCAAGAAGGAGCAGGAAGCGATCCTGGCCAGCGCACATCAGGAAACAGAACAGCTTGCTATTCAGGTAAGAAAAGAATATGAAGACGCGATGCAGAGAAGGCAGCAGCTGATCGATGAAGCTCAGTTAGCGGAGTCGGCTGCGAAAGAAGCCATCGAGCGTCAGAAAACTGCCGAAAAAGAGTATAAGGAGATGGAAAACTCTCTGAATACGATGAAGACCGATTATGAGGCAGCGAAGAAAAAACTGGAAGCGGAAGCGGAAGAAAAGACCCGTCAGATGCTGAAGGAAGGCGAAGATGCAAAAGCTGCATCGATCGCTGAAGGTGAAAAGGCAAAGGCGGAAGCGATCGCGGAAGCACAGCAGGTCCTGGCTGAAGTTGAAAAAACGAAGAAGCAGGCTGACTCCGAGATGCAGGCATATGTGGCAGAAGCCCAGCGCATCATGGCGGAAGTCGAGAAGGCTCAGGTCGAGCAGAAGAAACTCGTAGAAGAGTCCGAGCGCATGAAGGCGGCTCTTGATGAGACGCAGAAGTCCTACGAGGCAATTGCGCAGGAGAAAGAAAACCTTGATTCCGCTGTCGCTTCGATGAAGAAAGAAGCAGAGACGGAGAGAAACCGTATCATCAAAGAGACCACTGATGAGCGTGACCGCATCATCATGGAGACGACAGCGGACAGAGAGCGCATCATTAAGGAAACGACCGATGAGCGCGACCGCATCATTTCCGAAACCAATGCGGAAAGAGACCGTATCATCAAAGAAACCACAGATGAGAGCAACCGCATCGCAACGCAGGCGAAAGCGGAACTTGAGAAATCCCAGAGTGAGAAAGCAAAACTCGATGCGGAAGCGTCTCAGGTGCTGAACCTGGCGCAGCAGGAAAAGCAGAAGATGGAGCAGGAAGCTGCCGCGAAGATGGAGCAGGCAAATAAGGCGATCCATGATGCGCAGCAGGAGAAAGACAGACTCCAGGCGGAAGCAAAAGCCGGCTGTGATGTAATTGCGAAGCAGAAAGCAGCTCTGGAAGCAGATATCGCAAAGATGACGAAGGAGCAGGAGCAGAGCAAGAGTTCGTATGAGACGCAGATCGCCGGACTGAAGAATGAGCTGGAGACTGCCAAGTCGATCATTGCTGATTCGAAGATCGCGAAGAAACTCGCGGAAGTGGAAGCTCAGGAACTGATCCTGAAAGCAGAGAAGCGCGCTGTTGCGCTGAAAGAATCTGCTCTTTCCGAAAGCGAGAAAGGCAAGCTTTTGGATGAACTCAAAAAGAAGGAAAGTGAGCTAGCGGAGATGGCAAAATCAAAGGAAGAACTCGAAAAGCAGCTTAATGAGACACAGAAGGCGATCAAGAAACTTCAGGATCGTATCGACAATATGCCGGTCGGCGGTGCCGTGGCAATTTCCGAGGGCATGAAAGAATACTCTGTAGTTGTTGTACCGCATCTGTCCAACGGTGAAGTCAACTCGGAGCGTATCGCAGAGATCCTCGCAACCAAAGCGGCATCAGGATGGAGACTGCACAGCATGGTCAACGATGAGGGCGGTAAACTTCAGGCTTCCATCGGCGGCGGCGACAGCGTATCACTGAATGCAAGCTCCGTATCCATCAAGGAAGACCGTGTGATCATGATCTTCGAGCGTAATGCGGAAGAGAACTGAAAAGATCTAAACCATTAATCATAGTCGATAATAAGTTGTCAGAAGAGGGGATGCTTTATAGGAAGCGTCCCCTTTCTTTTTCTAAAAGAAAAATGCCGTTAAGTATCACAAAAAACTTTTGCGAAATATGAAAGTTTTTGTGGATATTGATTATCGAATCGGTTATAATAGTCACATTAGAGTTTAAATTAGGAGGACGAATACATGACCAATTATTCGGCAGACAAGATCCGTAACATCGCGCTTCTCGGCCATGGCGGATCCGGTAAGACAGCGCTTGCAGAAGCGATGCTTTACTGTTCAAAGGCAATCGACCGTCTCGGTCGTTCGGCAGATGGTAACACTGCGCTGGACTTTGATCCTGAAGAGATCAAGCGCCAGATTTCCCTGAACACATCCGTAGCGGCATGTGAGTGGAAGAACACAAAGATGAATCTCATCGACACACCCGGTGATTTCGATTTTCTTGGTGAGACGATGGCCGGTATTCGTGTAGCAGGAAGCGCGATCGTAGTGATCAGCGCAAAGGGCGGTACATCCGTAGGTTCCGAGAAGGCGATCCGTCTTCTGAACAAGAGAAAGGTCCCGTTCCTGTTCTTCCTAAACCGTATGGATGAACCGAACGCAGACTTCGAGGGTGTCGTCGGCCGTATGATGAACCGCTATGGCCGTGGCGTTATCCCGCTGTCACTGCCGATCATGACCGGTGATAAGATGACAGGTATCGTCGATGTTATGAATAAGCGTGCATTTACTCTCGACGAGAAGACCGGTGCACAGACAGAGATCCCGCTCCCGGCAGAGTTTGAAGATCGTGTTGTTGAACTTCAGGACAAGATCAACGAAGTAGTTGCAGAGAGCGACGAAGAACTGATGGAGAAGTATTTCGCCGGCGAGCCGTTCACAGAGGACGAGTTCCGTCGTGGTGTACATGCCGGATTTGCTGACGGCGTACTGCACCCGATCTACTGCGGATCCGCATATAAGAACTGGGGCGTGGAGTTCCTCATGAACTGCCTGTCCAAGGATACTCCGCCGGCTTCTACAAAACCGCCGCAAGAGGGTGTTACTCCGGACGGTGAGAAGCTCACCATCGTATGTAACGAGAATGACCCGCTGGCTGCCTTCGTATTTAAGACGATCGCTGACCCGTTCGTAGGCCGTATCTCCCTGTTCCGTGTATATGCCGGTGTTCTGAAGAGCAACTCGACTGTATACAATGCAGTAAAAGAAAAAGATGAGCGTATGGGCGGTCTGTTCTACATGGTAGGTAAGAAGCAGATCCCGACAGATAAGGTCGTTGCCGGTGATATCGGTGCTGTGGCAAAACTCGTTCTGACACAGACCAACGATACACTCTGCGATAAGTCCCGTATCGTGACTCTGACAAAGATCAACTTCCCGACACCGTGTCTTTCCATGGGTATCGTCCCGAAGGCAAGAGGTGAAGAAGATAAGATCATGGCCGGTCTTAACAAGCTGAAGGATGAGGATCCGGTATTTACGGTAGTTAATAATGCGGAAACCAAGCAGATGGTCATCTCCGGTCTCGGTGAGCAGGAGATCTCCGTTCTCAAGAGTAAGCTCAAGAGTAAGTTCAACGTAGACGCTGATCTCGAAGAGCCGCGTGTTCCTTACCGTGAAGCGATCAGAAAGAAAGTTAAGGTACAGGGTAAACACAAGAAACAGTCCGGTGGTCACGGTCAGTACGGTGACGTATGGATCGAGTTTGAGCCGACAGATTCCGAAGAGCTCGTATTCGAAGAGAACGTATTCGGCGGCGCTGTTCCGAAGAACTTCTTCCCGGCTGTTGAGAAGGGCCTGCAGGAAGCCGTTAAGAAGGGTATCCTGGGTGCATTCCCGGTAGTTAACCTCAAGGCAACTCTCGTCGATGGTTCCTACCACGATGTAGACTCCTCGGAAATGGCATTTAAGATTGCTGCTAACCTCGCTTTCAAGGCAGGTATGGCTGCTGCGAACCCGGTTCTCCTTGAGCCTATCAGCACTGTATCTGTTCACATTCCTGAGGATAAGCAGGGTGATATCATGGGCGACATGAACAAGCGTCGTGGCCGCATCATGGGTATCGACAGTGACGAGACCGGTTCCGTCATCAACTGCGAAGTTCCGACATCTGAAATGGCGACATACGCTACTGACCTTAAGTCCATGACGCAGGGCCGTGGCTGGTACACCATCGAGCATGCACGCTATGAGCAGGCTCCGGGCGATGTCCAGGCGAAAGTTATCGAGGCAAGAAAGGCGTTCCTGTCTGACGACGAGTAATCGCAACATCTTAATCTAAAAAGAAGATCTCTCCAGAGCTTCAAACAGTTTGCTAAAGCAAAACTTGCTCTGGAGAGATTTCTTTTTGTTTAAGATGCGTGCTCTTGGTGGCGCCACCTGGGAGATCTTCTTTTTTATCAGATTCGATTACTCGTCTTAACGGAAGGCGCCTCCAGGGAGATCTTCTTTTTGCGTAAGCAAACTGTTTGAGTCTGGAACGATAAATCCTTTGCCGTTTGGCGTCTTTTTGGTATAGAATGGATGTAGACATTTTTCGTACGGAGGAGCATGCTATGCCGTATTCGAGCGTTTTTTTAACGGAGATCATCAAGTACTTCGAACTCGAGGAAGTTTTCGCGCCGGAGAACATGGAGAAAGTTCGTATCCATGTTGCGGACGTGACCCGTCCCGGCTTGCAGCTGGCTGGTTACTATGACCACTTCGGTCCGGACCG
>ONFC01000066.1 GCA_900317035.1 uncultured Eubacteriales bacterium | reverse complement strand
GTCCGCATAACGCGCTTTATATCCATGTCGTACTCGTCCCTTATCTCAAGGCTTCCGGCGAGCATAAATCCAAGCCCGCCCAGCACTCGGTAAAAGAACTTCAGGGCATGGGTGTTTCTCCGGACATCATCATCCTTCGAACCGACGAGCCGATCGAAGATGAATCGATCTTCAAGAAGATCGCGATGTTCTGTAATGTATCTCCCGATTGTGTTATCGAAAACACGACGATCCCGATCCTCTACGAAGCGCCGCTCATGCTCGAAAAGAGCGGTTTCTCAGATGTAGTCTGTCGCGAGCTGCGTCTTGAGACAGCACCATGCGATATTTCCTCCTGGGCATCTATGGTCGAGCGCATCAAGAGCTGTGATAAGACATGCACTATCGCACTCGTCGGTAAATACACCCACTTCCACGACTGCTATCTCTCTGTCGCAGAAGCACTGCGCCATGCAGGATATAAGTATCATTCGAACGTGAAGATCCTGTGGACCGACTCCGAGGATCTGACTTCCGATAACTACGAATCTATCCTCTCAGAAGCAGATGGCATTCTCGTTCCGGGCGGTTTTGGCGACCGCGGTATCGAGGGCATGGTACTTGCCGCGAAGTATGCCCGCGAGAAGAATATCCCTTACCTGGGGATCTGCCTCGGCATGCAGATCGCCGTCATCGAATACGCTAGAAGCGTCCTCGGGTATAAGGATGCAAACTCCAGGGAATTTGATGAAGAATCCGAGCATCTGGTCATCGACTTTATGCCCGGACAGAACGATGAGATCGAAAAAGGCGGCACCCTCCGTCTCGGATCTTACCCCTGCAAGATCCTGCCGGGCACCATGATGGAGAAGTGCTACCAGTCCGAGAACATCAATGAGAGACACCGTCACAGATATGAATTCAATAACATTTACAGAGATCAGATGAAAGACATCATCAGCGGTCTTTCTCCGGATAATCTCCTCGTCGAAGCCGTCGAGATAAAAGGACATCCGTTCTTCGTCGGTGTGCAGTTCCACCCCGAATTCAAGAGCCGTCCGGATAAGCCGCACCCGCTGTTCCTCGGTCTGGTGAAGAACAGTCTGAAACTTTGAACCTATTTTCTCTATTTTCCTACTAACGTCAGCAGCCGCCGGACATTCGTGTCAGGCGGCTGCTGATTATTTCTTATGATCCGGCAAACAGAATCACATACCGAAAAAACATCAGATCACATACTGGCGCGGTAGATCTGAAGCATCGCCTGCTCATCGAGGACCTTCGCGGAGCCTTTCTGTCCACCGACACCGATCGCGCATTTCTTCGCCATCAGAACGAGTTCCTCTTCTGTCGGGTTTACGCCAAGCTCACGGAGGTTTGTCGGCATATTGATGGAACGGTAGAAGTCTTCCATCGCCTCGATACCGGCAAGTGCGATCTCTTCGTCTGTTCCCTCATCCGGAACTTCCATGACATTCAGTGCGAACTTCTTAAATCTCGGCAGGCAGTTCTTATAGACATATCTTGCCCAGGTTCCCCAGATCGCTGCAAGGCCGGCACCATGTGCCACATCGTAAAGGCCGCCGAGCTCATGCTCGAGCTTGTGGGTCATCCAGTCACCGCCGTCATTGCCGCAGCCGGTCAGGCCATTATGCGAAAGAGAACCTGCCCACATTACTTCGGCTCTGGCGTCATAGTTTTTCGGATCATCCCGAAGGATCACGGCATTCTTTTTCACCGTGCGGAGAAGTCCCTCTGCCAGTGCATCCGTGATCTCCATATTTCCGCCCTGCGTGAAGTATCTCTCCATCGTATGCATCA
Organism: uncultured Eubacteriales bacterium; assembly: GCA_900317035.1. Classification (GTDB taxonomy): domain Bacteria; phylum Bacillota; class Clostridia; order Saccharofermentanales; family Saccharofermentanaceae; genus Scatonaster. The sequence goes on along the minus strand of ONFC01000066.1, from coordinate 8,835 downwards.
TGATATCCGTGCATCCGCAGGCAGTCTGATAATCCGGAAGGGTCATCGTCAGTTCAGGATTAAGGATCGCGAATCTCGGACGGCCATAATCACTGCTGTATCCGCGCTTCACAAGTCCTTCCTCTTTCGTGATAACAGAGGAATCGCTCATCTCACTTCCCGTAGCCGCGATCGTCAGGATAACACCCAGCGGGAGACATCCTGTTACCTTGCGCTTATAGTCATAGTAATCCCATACATCGCCTTCATTCGCGACACCATATCCGATCGCTTTGGCCGAGTCGATCGCGCTTCCGCCGCCGACACCGAGAAGGAAATCCACACCTTCTTTTTTGCAGAGTTCGATTCCTTCATATACCAGTCCGAGATGCGGATTCGGGACCGCACCGCCGAGTGTCACATAAGCAATCCCCGCCTGATCGAGCGTATCTGTTACACGCTTCAGAAGTCCGGAGCGCACGACACTTCCTCCACCATAATGAATAAGGACTTTCGTTCCGCCGAATTCACGGATCAGTTCGGCAACCTTCGTCTCTGTATTCTTCCCGAAAAGCACTTTTGTCGGGGTATAGTACTTGAAATCAAACATGTCATACACTCCTTTTCGCTGTGCGGATCTTTCCCGCAGTTTTATATCCAATTCTCTTCTATCGTATCATGAAGCAGCATAGCAGGAAAGCAGAAACATGGTGGAAAGTATCGCGATTTTGCCGCATCTTCAAGTGCTTTTCGGGCGGTATGATATAATGTGCTTAATTACACTTGGGAAAAAGGATATGGGTATTATTATGAAGAAGATGTTGTCACTGGCGCTTACGGTCGCTACGATCCTCGGCGTCACTTCAGGATGCAAGAAGAAATTACCGAAGTTCGAACTTGAGGTAGGCGATACTATCGAGTTCGGAACTTACGAAGACGAACCGATCGAGTGGGAAGTCAAGCACAGAAACTTCGTTGTAGGCGAGAACAAGGTCATCGTCGAATTCCAGAGCACCTGCGCGATCGAATGTCTCCCCTTTAATGAAGACGGCGAAGCTTCCTGGGAAGACTGTACTCTCCGCGAATGGCTGAACAACGATTTCTATGAGGATGCGTTCTCTAAGTCCGAGAAAAAACAGATCATCGATAATACATACAGCATGTATATGGGAGATGCCCGCTGGCTGACCGATAAAGTCTATCTCTCCAACGAGTATCTCAGATACCGCCTGAAACCCGGTGACGCCACATGCAAGCCGACGAAACACGCAAAGAAGCAGGGGATCCGTATGGAAGGCGGAAGCTGCATGTACTGGACACTTGATGTTGTAAACGCCACCTCTGCTGCTCAGGGCGGAAAGAATACTACGTTCCCTATATGTCTCGGCACATCCAAGAACAATGCCGGAAGTTCCAATGGTCCGGACGAATTAAATTGCGCGACAGATGTCGGCGTACGTCCGTGGATATCACTCGAGTATGAGGCCACATTTGAGATGAAGGATATCGAAACCTGTGACCGTGTCACTTTCGGTACCTACGATGAGGATCCCATCACCTGGGTCGTAATCGACAGCGATAAAAACGGAGTGAATCTTCTCAGTAAGTATGGTCTGGAAAAGATGAAGATGGATAAAGATGCCGATGAGAATGATTTTTCCAAAACAGATCTTCACGACTGGCTGAACGACGACTTCTACGAGGAGGCTTTCAACAAGAGTGATAAGAAGCTGATCGTTGCCGATGACGATGATGATAACGTCACGCTGATCGAAAAAATCTCGATCAAGGACGGATTCGACAGAGAATGCATGTACGAATTGCTTCTCGGTTGCGGATATTCCAGAGCTTACTGTGAAGAAAACGACATCCCGGACAGGGATGTCATGGATACATTCTGGTGCAAAGGCGTCTCGGATAAGAATGATAAGCTCATGGTATTCAGCATCGCAAAAATATCCGGTGGCGGCACAGATTCTGATCAGGAGTTTTCTGTCCGCCCGATGATCACGATCAAGTTCTGATCCGGAGCCGGTATAATCAAGACCACAAAAAGGGGGCGTCTCAGGGTGAATCGAGATAGCCCCCTGCTATATTGCTAAAAAAGCAGGACAAACCGATAGAAATGAACGATTGGAGAATCTATCGGTATGATTGTATCGTTCCCGACAGATAAGAATTAGGAAAAAGCGAATTCTATCGGTATGTCATGTGAGAAAAAAGCGGATATAAATGCAGAATCGGTAAAAATATGGGAACGTTACAGTGACTTTTTACCGATAGAATTTCGGGATTTCTGTTTTCTATCGGTAAGAAGCATATAAGATTTACCGATAGAATCAGGAAACCAGAGAATTCTATCTGCATAAGATCACTTGCCGTCCGGGAAACTCGTGAAGGATCCGCGCTCGATCTCCGGATATCCATACTTCTCCCTGGCATCTGCAAAGGCCCTGATCATGAAGCTCATATTTCTGGCCAGATTCCGCATCGTCTGCAGGCCCTCAAGATCCTTCTTCACATCTTCTGCCGTAAAGCCGTGCACCTGATTCCAGTAAGTGGACGGAGCTACCGGCATATTGCTGATCGTAAAGTACTTATTCAGCACGTCAAAGGTCGCTGTGTTTCCGCCTCTGCGGCAGCTGACTACCGCGGCGCCGACTTTCATCTGTTTTGAAAAAGATGTGCTGTAGAAGAGTCTATCCAGGAAGGAAAGAATGTTGCCGTTAGGAGATGCATAATATACCGGACTTCCGACAACGAGTCCGTCCGCTTCTTCGAATTTCGGAGCAACTTCATTGACCAGATCATCGAAGACGCACTTCCCCTTTTCACTGCAGGTACCGCAGGAGATGCACCCGCGGATATCTTTGTTTCCGACCTGGATCAGTTCCGTCCCGATCCCTTCCTCCTGAAACACTTTGATCATCTCATCGAGCGCAGTTGCCGTGCATCCATGGGCGTGCGCGCTGCCGTTTAACAGAATCACCTTTGCCATACGTATTTCCTCCTTCGGGGATCGCTCCCGTTTATTACTTGATCTTATGCGGGAGATCCCGCTTTTATTAGTTTATACCCACTCTTTATTGATACGGATGTAGATCGCTTTTAGGATCTGCGCCAGGATCATGTACGCCGCCATCAGAACCAGAAGCCAGACCGCAAAGGACGGGATCATGACCGGAAGATCGAAGAATCCGGCGATCTTCGTGAAGCCGATTAGGAGCGTCGCCAGCACGACCAGAAGTGTCGATACCGTCAGCTGGACAGATGCTCTATCCTGCACAAACGGCACCTTCGGCGTGCGGATCGTATGGATAACGATCGTCTGCGAGATAATGCCGAACATGAACCATCCGCACTGGAACAGCCCCGCCTGCTCAACGCTGTTAAATCCGAGGACGAACCACATGACCAGGAAGCACAGCACATCCAGCACGGTACTTAGAAGACCGAAGATGATCATGAACCGCTTGATGCCGGGGATGTTCCACTTCTTCGGAAGCAGGATACTGTCCTTCTCCACATGGTCAAACGGCATACCGAGCTGGGCAAAGTCATTCAGGATGTTCTGCACCAGAATATGGATCGGAAGAAGTGGCAGGAACGGCAGGAAAATGCTCGCGATCAAAACGGAGAACATATTACCGAAGTTACCGCTGACCGACATCTTCAGATATTTGCTCATGTTGGCAAACGTCCTTCTTCCCTCGATGACACCTTCGTCTAAGACATTGAGGTCTTTCTCCAGGAGGATGATATCCGCGACTTCTTTTGCGATATCAACTGCGGTATCCACAGAGATACCGACGTCCGCCTGCTTCAGCGGAAGGCTGTCATTGATACCGTCCCCCATATATCCGACAGTGTGTCCGTTCGCTTGAAAAGCACTGACCACACGCTGTTTCTGGTACGGGGATAGTTTGGAGAAGATCTGGCATTTCTCGCAGGCTTCTCTCAGTTCTTCGTCATTCATCGCTTCGACCTTCGCACCGGTCAGCGTATATTCCGTAGAAAGTCCGAGGCGTCCGCAGATATTGATGGCAACACCTTCAGAGTCACCGGTCAGAACGACCGTCTTTACGCCATTTTTCTTTAGTGCGGCAAGCGCGGATTCCGCCGACGGTTTTGGCGGATCAAGGAATCCGACAAATCCGATGAGCACCATATCCGACTCATCATCCACACCGAATGTCTCGACATCGTGGATCTCGTTTTTCTGTGCGACAGCGATAACACGGATACCCTCGAGGTTATTTTCTGTTGCGATCTTCAGAGCATTTTCCTTAAGCTCATCTGTGATCGGTTTTACCTCTCCGCCGATCTCGATGAAACTGCAGATCGAGAGGATCTCTTCGACCGCACCTTTGGTGACCAGCTGGCGCTTTCCCTTTTTGTCCCGGAGTACGACACTCATACGGCGGCGGGAAAAATCGAATGGGATCTCATCTTCTCTTACATAGATTTCTTTCATCTCGGAGAGATCTTCTTTCTCCCCTCGGTTGATGATCGCCACATCCATCAGGTTCTTCAGTCCCGTCTGAAAATAACTGTTTAGGAATGCATGGCGGAGGACTCTCTTATCTTCTTTTCCGAGCACGTCCATATACTTCTCGAGGATGATCTCATCCTGGGTGAGTGTGCCTGTCTTATCGGTGCAGAGGATATCCATCTCACCGAAGGTCTGGATCGCGCCGAGTCGCTTTACGATCGTCTCTTTCTTCGACATGTTGACAGCGCCCTTGGCAAGGGAGGATGTCATGATGACCGGCAGCATCTCCGGCATGAGTCCGACCGCAATCGTAACACCGAACATCAGTGAATCCAGCCAGTTCCCTTTGGTCAGGAAATTGGCGATGAAAATGACCGGCACCATGACCACCATAAAAGAGATCAGAAGTTTACTTATGGAGTCGATATTCTGTTCAAAAGAACTCTTCCTCTTATAGGTGTTGAGGCTCTTGGCCATCGAGCCGAAATACGTACTGTTTCCGGTCGTAAGGATGATCGCTTTTGCCGATCCGGAGACGATATTACTTCCCATGAATCCGAGGTTATTGAGCTCGGAGATCTCCGATCCCGTCGGATCCGGACCACTGAACTTCTCGACCGGATTGCTCTCTCCTGTCAGCTGCGACTGATCGATAAAGAGGTCTTTGGTCTCGATGAAGCGGACATCTCCGGGGAGCATGTCGCCGGATGCCAGCTTCACGATATCACCGGGAACGATGTCTTCCATATCCACTTCCATGACGCTTCCGTTTCGGATAACATCGATCTTGTTACTGATCATCTTCTGCAGTTTCTGCGCCGCGGAGTTTGATTTTTCCGTCTGTACGAAGGAGATGATTGAAGAGATTGCGACTACAAATACCAGCATCAGGAACGTCGCCCAGCTCGGCTCATCCGCGAGAATAACATCCGTGATCAGGGTCACGACAGAAACGATGAGAAGCACGATGTTAAAGGGATTGATGATCGCATCTCTGATACGCATCGCCAGTCCGTTACTGCTTCCCGTATCGATGATATTTCTGCCGTATTCTTCGAGGCGGTCACTCGCCTCTACCTGATTCAGGCCTTCTTCCGAAGTTGATAACTTCGCGTATAGTTCCTCGTCGGAGATCGCGCTCAGTGCCGCCAGTTCCTGCTCTACCAGAACTTTCTTCTCCTGTGTTTTGCTGTCGTTTTTTCTTGCCATATCCACCTCTAAAAGAATATAAAGCAATTATACCATGCCCCTATTCTGATCACCTCAGAAGGAGCATGGTATGGTTATAACTATTATTTATAGGAAGTCCCGGATGGAGCCGGCGCAATTATTTCTTGAACTTGCCGCTGTTCATGTCCCTGTATTTCTTCGGAGTCATTTCGCACTTGCCTTTAAACACATTGGTAAAAGCACTCTGCGAGGAATACCCAAGTGATACGGAGATATCGAAGATACTGTATTCCGAGTGACAGAGCATATTCTGTGCAGTTTTGATCTTCGCTTCCGTGATGAAATCTCCGACTGTTTTTCCGGTCTCGCTTAGAAAAAGGCGGGAAAAATAGCTGGGGTTCAGCTTTTCTCTCTCGGCGAGTTCTTTTACCGTAAGAGCCTTATTGAGATTGTTATAGATAAAGTCGATCGATCTTCTGACATGGAGGTTGACAACATTCTTCTGATTGATCGCGCGCATACGTGTCGCATAGTCGATCTGCATCTCGGCGATCAGATCCATAACTTCATCGACAGACGCTGCTTCGTCTGCCTTATTGATATAGATGTCACTTAAGGAATATGCGGTATTCATATCCATGCCGCCATCGATGCACAGTCTGCTGATTACGGCAGCAGATGCTACCAGATGGTAGATGATGTTACGGAGAGGATCCTTCGAGAGTACGCCGCGGCCCTCAAAGAATGTCAGACGTGCGATCTTGAACCGGTCGCGTACGCCTTCCACATCGCCGCTTTTGATCTTATTATATTGTCTGAATTCCGCGTGAAGATCCGCGCGGATAAATTCTTCCTCTCTCTGAATATAAAGCCTGTAGTCCAGTATTTTATTCGTGTCCATAGTTGTCTCTTCCGAGCTGTATGCTCTTTTATTCTGTCGGGGCTTTTGCTAGGTGCTGTTTGTCAAATTACTGTTTATGCAGATGCTTTTTCATTTTTCATGAAAATTATACCATGACCGGAAACATGAAAAATAGACTATCTCACAATTTGAGATAGTCTATTTTGGAAACACTTCTACTTTACCAGAGAAGGCAATTATGGTCGGGAAATGCCTCTTAGGCGTTGATCGTGCTGATACCCGGAATTGTTTCCTCGAGAACATCGAGAAGGATCTTAACCGTATCAAGCGAAGTAAAGATCGTCACACCGTTCTGGATCGCGCAGCGGCGGATCGCTACACCATCTTCGTAGTGGACACCGGAGAGGATCGCTCTCGTGTTGATGATGTAGCTGACATATCCTGCACGGATCGAGTCGAGGATCTCGGTGCTGCCTTCGCTGAGCTTGCCGCGGACACGGGTTCTGATACCGTGGTTCTTCAGGAAGTTTGCCGTACCGATCGTCGCTTCGATATTGAAGCCGAGCTCGTAGAAACGCTTGATCAGCGGAAGCGCTTCTTCCTTATCCTCATCTGCGAGAGTAACGATAACGGTACCGTAGTCCTTCATCTTGATGCCGGATGCCTGCAGTGCCTTAAAGAATGCACGGTTCAGGCTCTTATCGTAACCGATCGCCTCACCGGTGGACTTCATCTCCGGAGAGAGGTAAGCATCCATACCGTCGAGTTTCTGGAATGAGAAAGCAGGTGCCTTTACATACCAGCGGTCTGTGGTCTCCGGCGGTGTCAGACGGGTAATTCCCTGTTTTTCCAGCGACTCACCGAGCATGACTTTGGTTGCGATCGTGACCAGATTCTGATCGGTCGATTTCGAGAGGAACGGTACCGATCTCGAGGCACGCGGGTTGACCTCGATGACATAGACGCTGTCGTCTTTATCAACGATGAACTGGATGTTGAAAAGACCCACGATACCGATGCCTAAGCCCAGTCTTGTCGTGTAATCACAGATCGTTTCTTTTACCTTATCGGAGATGGAGAACGGCGGGTAAACACTGGTACTGTCACCGCTATGGACACCGGTTCTTTCAACCAGTTCCATGATACCCGGGATGAAGACCTTCTCACCATCGCAGATCGCATCTACTTCGACTTCTTTACCGACAAGATACTTATCGATGAGGACCGGCTTATCTTCGTCTACTTCTACGGCGTTCTTTAAGTACTTCACGAGCATGGTCTCGTTCGCGACGATCTCCATGGCGCGGCCGCCGAGTACGAAAGAAGGACGGACAAGTACCGGATAACCGATCTTCTCGGCAACCTTTATTCCTGTCGGGATATCGGTAACCGCTTCGCCCTTCGGATTCGGAATGCCGAGGGACTTGATGACTGCGTCAAATGCATCTCTATCTTCTGCTTTTTCGATCGCATCATTGTCTGTTCCGATGATCTTTACACCTCGTCTCGTAAGCGAATCTGCGAGGTTTACAGCCGTCTGTCCTCCGAGTGTTACGATAACACCCAGCGGGTTTTCCAGGTCGATGATGTTCATGACATCTTCTGTCGTCAGCGGCTCGAAATAGAGTTTATCAGCTGTAGTATAGTCGGTAGATACTGTCTCCGGGTTGTTGTTGATAACGATGGCTTCATAGCCCATCGACTGGATCGTTCGTACCGCATGAACGGTAGAGTAGTCAAACTCGACACCCTGGCCGATACGGATCGGACCGGAACCGAGAACGATGACTTTCTTTCTGTCGGATACGATCGACTCATTCTGCTTGCCGTATGTCGAGTAGAAATACGGGATATAGCTGTCGAACTCCGATGCACAGGAGTCGATCATCTTATAGATCGGAGCGATCTTCTGCTCTTTTCTGAGCTGGTAGATCTCATCTTCTGTTTTCTTCCAGAGCTCTGCAACGTAGGAATCGGAGAATCCCATCCTCTTGGCTTCGATCAGATGCTCGATCGATCCCGGATTTGCTTCCATCTCACGCTCGAAATCAACGATCTTCTTGATCTTGTCGAGGAAGAACATGTCGATGCCCGTGATGTTGCAGATACGGGAGTGGTCAACGCCCAGCCACATCAGCTGCGAGATCGCATAGATACGGTCATCGGTACCTTCCTTGATGTACTCGAGAAGATCATCGACACTCATATGCTCGGAGTCGAACTTCGTCATGTGGATGTGGTTCTTGCTGTCCTCGAGAGAGCGGATCGCCTTCAGAAGGCTCTCTTCAAAAGTTCTGCCGACACTCATGACCTCACCGGTCGCCTTCATCTG
>ONFC01000078.1 GCA_900317035.1 uncultured Eubacteriales bacterium | reverse complement strand
ACGAGAAGCATCTCGACGAGTGTATGAACAGCCCGAACCTCTTCGTCGATTATCCTTTCGTATCTGCGATCGCAGCAAATGAGAACCGTGACTATATCTTAAGCGGATATCTGTTCCCGGATACTTATGATTTCGATATGAATGCCAGCGAAGAGGAGATCATCGCGACTTTCCTTCGTAACATGAACTCCAAGCTGTACGACGAGTTCTATGAGCGTGCAGAGAAGCTTGGTATGACGGTGGATGAAGTGATCACTCTGGCATCTCTGATCCAGAAAGAAACGACGGATAAGACAGATATGCTCTATATCTCGGCGGTATTCCATAACCGTCTGAAGTCGGAAGATCCGGATATGCAGTTCCTGGGATCGGATGCATCGATCAACTATCTGCGTGAACTCGAGGGTATGAGCCATGTATGGGCGGCCTCGGGAACCGATCTTGAGTGGGACAGCCCGTATAATACCTACAAATACAGAGGCCTTCCGCCGGGACCGATCTGCATGCCGAGTCTTGATGCGATCCAGGCAGCGCTTTATCCTGAGCCGAACTGTAACTTCATGTACTTCTGCGCGAAGGGCGACGGAAGAACGGCTTTTGCGGTTACGAAGGAAGAGCATGAAGCCAATGTTGAGAAGTATAAGGACAATTGGAACGATAATGCGGTCATCGATGACGAAGGGCCGACAGGCGATGAGGGCTGATATTCCGCCCTTTCCGCTAAATATCCGGGAGATATGAAATGACAAGAGATCCTCGTGCGCCGGAAGTTCTAGCACCGGCGGGAAATCTGGAAAAACTGAAGACCGCTGTTGCGTATGGCGCGGACGCGGTCTATATGTCCGGAAAGTCTTTCGGACTTCGTACTTTCAGCGATAATTTCACGCATGAAGAGATGAAGGAAGGCGTAGAGTATGCGCATGCCCATGGCGTGAAGTGCTACTGTACCGTCAATGTCATGGCACATGAGGATGACATCTCCCGTCTCGACGATGAGATCCTCTTCCTGTCGGAGATCGGCATGGATGCCCTGATCATCTCGGATGCCGGTATTTTCCGTAAAATCAGAAAGCTGACGCCGGAGATGGAGATCCATATCAGTACGCAGGCGAGCGTTACCAACAGCGAGGGATGTATGTTCTGGTACGAGCAGGGCGCAAAGCGTATCGTGCTGGCACGTGAACTGACACTTGACGAGATCATCAAGCTTCGCAGCAAGCTCCCTTCCGATCTGGAACTGGAGTGCTTCGTACATGGAGCGATGTGTGTTTCCTATTCCGGAAGATGTCTTCTTTCAAATTATTTTACCGGCCGTTCCGCCAATTCCGGCTCTTGTGCGCAGCCATGCCGCTGGGGATACTATGTCGTCGAGGAGAAGCGCCTCGAGGCACCGCTTCCGATCCAGGAGGACGAGCGCGGTACGTATATCTTTAACTCTAAAGATATGTGCATGATCAGCCACATTCCGGAACTGATCTCCGCAGGGATCACCAGTTTTAAGCTCGAAGGCCGCATTAAGGGTGCTTTTTACGCGGCATCCGTTACAAAAGCCTATAGAGAGGCTGTGGATCTCTACATGAAGGATCCCGAAAACTATAAAGAGGATCCGAGATGGCAGGAGATGCTGAATAGAACAGTTCACCGTGAATTCGCTACCGGTTTCTACTATGACCGTCCGGGCGAAAACGCCCAGATCTTCCCGGATAAGACCTATCACAGACCGGCATTCGTTGTCGGTGTGGTCATGGGATATGACGAAGAGAAGGGATGTGCGATCGTTTCCCAGAGAAATAAGATCTTTAAGGGAGATACGCTTCATGTCCTGACACCTGAAGGGTATCCGGAGCCGATCAAGGCAGAGGAGATCTTCGATGAGAATGGCGATCCTATTGATTCCACGCCACACGCGGAGATGACGTATCTTCTGAAGGTGGCAGAGCCGCTTCCGGCATATACATTCTTAAGCCGTGACGGCGATAAGGACGAAGGCATCTTTAAAAGCGGTGACCAGCCCGCACAGACGAAACCATAGTAATGATCCATCCCGAAACCAAGAGGGAAAAGGAGGCTGCAAGTATGAGTGTTAACGATGAGAAAAAAACACTTAAGTCGTTTTCTACGCCCTCCGACCGGGAAAAAAGGGAGATCAAGGCCGGACTCTTTTGGTGTGCCGGACCGATATTTTATCTTCGTATCATTTTCAGGATCCTTCTGTACATCGGGGTTCATGCGTTTTTTGTAACACTTTCCGTGTTAAAGATCACTTTGAATGACGCATTCTGGGTAGCATTGCCGCTTTTGGGCATTGCGTTTATTTCTTTCATTCTGGTAGTTTTCCGTATTTATCATAGTGAGTATGAAGAAACCGATGATCTGCCGACTTCGGATAATATGATGAAGTTCTGGGTTTTGACAGCGCTTCTGGATCTGACGATGTTTTTTATGAGTGCTATCTTCCGCACGAATGTCGTGTATATGATCACTTACAGTATTCTGGCCGTCGTTTCCCTGATTTTGCTGGCTCGAAAACTTTTGAATATCTATCGCTTTGAGGTTTGCCTTTCAAGTGTGATCCGTTCCGGAAAATACGAAGTGATGGGTGCAGAAATCATGCGCAGAAGAATCGAGAATATAGAAAACTATAGACATGAATATGGCACATTAGTAGCAAGGTTCTATCATCTGGAAGTACGAGCGGATAATGGTCTGGATTACACGGTACAACCAAGATGGTCGACCTACCGTTCGGTCAAAGAAGGGACTCGCGGATATCTTCTTTCTTATCACGAAGGGTTAAATAAGGACGAGGATACCCCGATGATGATATTCTGCAAGGTGAAAAAGAGTAAAGAATGAGGTGCAGAAGACTGATCTTCCGCACCTCTTTTGTTCGATGCTGGTTCTATCTCACTGGATCAGAGACCATGTAATTCTGCGTAAACAGTAGTTTCGCCCTTGCGGACATAAATCTCCCGATTAACTTTTGAAATTTCACTATTATTGTGCGTGTTTTATCACCCGAAAAAACCTTATGACATGATCCAGCAGAGTGCAAGGAATGCGATTCCGAGAACGAAATCAATGTGGAAGTGCTCACGGAGCGGGATGGAAAGCGGCTTTCCTTCCTCGGATTCGCAGCGCATGTCTTCGTTTTTCTGAAGATAACGGAGCAGACGCAGCTGACGTATCAGGACAAGGATCATGACGATTCCCAGGATGATTCCGATCATGGATGCGTAGATCGTCATACGGTCAAAATCGATCGCGTTCTGCACCTCGGAAGGATCCTGCGTCGGAAGGATGGACGCCATCAGGATCTTCGTGCAGAAGAATCCGGCTCTGGTCAGACATGAACAGAGCATATTGTCTGTAAAATAGCGCACGAAAGAGCAGCAGAGGCCGATCACCAGAAGTGACAGAAACTCCAGACGGTTCACGGCAAACAGCGAGGAAAGGACGGCCGGAACGAGGATCCGGATCCACCACTTATCCGGAAGAACAGCGAAGACCAGTCCCCGGAAAAAGAGTTCCTCAATAATGATCGGGAAGATGACCGTCATTATCATCATCAGAAGAATGCCGTAAACAGAGCTCTCCGAAGAGATGTAGTAGTAAAGCTGAGGAGGGATCGGATTTCCGCTTTTCAGTTCAAAATAGATAAACAGGTTATGAATGCCGATAGAGATCAGCATGGCGGGGACACCGGTAATGAAGGCGATGAAAAGACCGCCGAGTCCGGGATTTCTTCCCAGAGTGTGATGTTCTTGGATCTTGTAGTGTTGCGTGACCAGCACATATACCAGAAGTAGTGCCATAAGCCGGAAAAGCGTGATCAGGGAAAAACCGATCAGCGAAGTCTTCGAGAAAAAGAGCTTCTCATCGGGGATCTCCTGCCAGATCATCTGCAGAAGGAAAGAAAGACCGAATCCGCCTGCCAGGACGATGCCGATATTCGGGTATTTCGACGGAAGCAGGAAAGGAAGGATGTTGTTTTTCAGAATAGAGGTGAATCCCGGGAAGCCGCCTTTTTGCTGATGCGCCATTAGAGTCACCTCGCGACTGTGCCGAAGTATTTATCAAACAGTTCCAGGAAGAACGGTTCATACAGCAGGAAAACCACTGTGCCGAGTACCAGGAACGGTCCGAAGGCCAGATAGTCCGGGTCATCAGCAAAGTGCATCTCGCGCTTCTTCTTGGCAAGGATCTTTCTAGCTTTCGCAGGATCCGGACTCTCCCGGATCTCTTTTTCTTCTTTAGCGATACGCATACGCTTCCTGATGATCATCGGAACTGCTACGATACCGGCAGTAACGAAAGAGATGAATACGACGAAGATCAGTCCTTTGAGACCGGAAAGAAGACCGCAGAGAAACAGAAGCTTGACGTCTCCCATGCCCATCGCCTCTGTTTTCGCGATCGCAGAGGAAAGCAGACCGATGAGAAGAAGGGCACCGCTTCCGACGACCGCAGCGAGAACTCTGTTGAGAATAAAGTAATACCAGGCTTTCCCGTCGCTGATCCAGAGATTGCCGTCGGCAAAATCACTGATGAAATAGAAGACGGAAAGAGCGATATTGAAAACGATCACATGATCAGGAATGATACGGTTCAGTTTGTCTGACATGATGATCACGGTAAAGCCCGGAAGAGCAGCAAACAGGCCGATTACCCTAAGATAGTGTGTGGAACAGAGAAATTCCGGGTATATCGCACTGCTAAGAAAGACCACGATCGCATAAATAACGGCGAAGATCCCGATGTGATAGGGTTTCAGACGCTTTGCCCATCTGACATTCTCGGCTTTAGGATCAAAATCGTAATCCTGAAGCCAGGCCTCAGGCATCTTATTGAACATAAAAAACGCCGGAACAGCCATGAGTGCTGCAATCAGCGTCAATACAATGGTTTGCGAAGTAACGGTCATATACTGCCTCCCGAAAAATCCTATATATAAGAATACATTGATTTGCAGAAATTGTGAAGTCTGATAAAATAGCAAATGTGGTTTTAATAAAGCCAATGGGGAAAAGGAGGTGCATCGTTATGAGTGAACGTGCACAGAAGAAAGAAACACAGAAGAAAGTAACATCGAAGACAGCTTCCAAGAAGCCGGCAACAGCAAAGAAAGCTGCGCCTACGGCAAAGAAGACCGTAGCCGCCAAGAAGGCAGCTCCGGCAGCAAAGAAAGCCGCTCCGGCAAAGAAAGCAGCCACAGTCAAGAAAACAGCTGAAGTAAAAAAGGCTCCGGCGAAAAAAGCTGCAGCAAAAACAGCGGTAAAGAAGGCTCCGGCAAAGAAAACTGAGGTAAAAGCCGCAGTGCGCCGCGATATTACGGTTGATCCGAAGACCAATACCCGCAGTATCACAGCACAGCAGCTCCATGATATGATCGCGTTCCAGGTGAAGTCCTGCTCCGGTAAGAGTGCAGATAAGGGAACGATGAGAGACTACTGGCTCGCACTTTCCCGTTCCATCGTCGAGATCATGGCGGATGACTGGGAGAAGACACGCGAGAAATACGGCAAAGTCCGTCAGGCACACTATCTGTCCGCAGAGTTCCTGGTAGGACGTTCCATGCTGAATAACCTTGTAAACCTGGGTATCTATGAGCAGGCTGTGGAAGCTATGAAGGCTTTCGGCATCAACCTGACCGATCTTCTTGAGGAAGAAACCGATGCAGCTCTCGGTAACGGCGGTCTTGGCCGTCTGGCTGCATGCTTCCTGGATTCCTGTGCAACACTGGATCTTCCGGTAACAGGTTACGGTATCCTTTACCGTTACGGTCTGTTCCGTCAGACATTTGAGAACGGTTTCCAGAGAGAACATCCGGATTCCTGGATGGAGAACGGTTATCCGTTCGTTATCCCGAGATACGAGGACAAGATCCGCGTACATTTCAATGACTTCGACGTATGGGCGATCCCGTGCGATATGCCGATCACCGGCTACAATACACATAACGTAAACCGTCTGCGCCTCTGGAAGTGCGAACCGGCTCAGGAATTCGACTTCAATCTCTTTAACTCCCAGCGTTTCGATGACGCAGTTATCGAGAGAAACCGCGTAAACGATATTTTCCGAGTGCTTTACCCGAATGATACATCTTACGATGGTAAGGTGCTTCGTGTACGTCAGCAGTATTTCTTCGTATCTGCATCCCTGCAGGATATCGTAAGAAACTACAAGGCTGTTCACGGCAATGACTTCTCTAAGTTTGCCGAGCTCAACAGCATCCAGCTCAACGATACCCACCCGGTTATCGGTATTCCGGAGCTCATGCGTATCCTCGTCGACGAGAACGGCGTGAAGTGGGAAGATGCATGGGAGATCGTACGTCATACATTTGCTTACACCAACCACACCATCATGGCAGAGGCTCTGGAGAAGTGGGACTGCAATATCTTCCGCTTCCTGTTCCCGCGTATCTTCGAGATTGTCGAGGGCATCAACAACCAGCAGAGAGCCCAGTTCTTCGAGATGGGCATGTATTCCGAGCTTGTTGACCGTCTGTCGATCCTTTCTGATGGAAAAGTTCAGATGGCTTGGATGGCGATCTACGGTTCCTATTCCGTAAACGGCGTTGCTGCACTGCATACAGAGATCCTCAAGAGAGATACCCTCAAAGAGTGGTATGAGATCTATCCGGAGAAGTTCAGCAACAAGACCAACGGTGTTACCCCGAGAAGATGGCTCCGTGTCTGCGACCAGGGTCTGGCAGCTCTTATTACTGATCTTCTTGGCAATGAGGACTGGGTCACCGACCTCGATCAGCTGAAGAAACTCGAGAAGTATGCAAACGATAAGAAGGTCATGGAGCGTTTCCTGAAGGTTAAGCGTGACAATAAGGTCGCTCTCTGCAACCACCTTGCTAAGACTAAGGGCATCAAGGTCAACCCGGATTCCATCTTCGACGTACAGATCAAGCGTCTGCATGAGTATAAGAGACAGCTTCTCAATGCGATCTATGCTTTGAATCTCTACGACAGGATCAAAGAGAATCCGAAGCTCGACATGCCGCCGGTAACCGTATTCTTCGGTGCAAAGGCTGCTCCGGGTTACTTCCGTGCCAAGGCGATTATCAAGTTTATCAACGAGATCGCTAAGATGATCGACAACGATCCGGATATGGATGGACGTCTGAAGGTCGTATTTATCGAGAACTATAACGTAAGTAACGGTGAGAAGCTCTTCCCGGCAGCAGATATCTCCGAGCAGATCTCTACAGCAGGTCTTGAGGCTTCCGGTACAGGTAACATGAAGTTCATGATGAACGGTGCCGTAACTCTCGGTACATGGGACGGTGCAAACGTTGAGATCGCACAGTCTGTTGGTGATGATAACGTATATATCTTCGGATGCCGTGTCGAGGATATGGAAGCGACCCGTGCTTACTACAATCCGAAGTGGCAGTATGAGAACATCCCTGGTCTGAAGAAGGTTCTGGACCGTCTCGTTGATGGCACATTCAACGATGAGGGAACAGGCATGTTCCAGGATCTGTTCAATGGTCTTATCTATGGCAGCAACTGGCAGCCGGGCGACACCTACTATGTACTGGGTGACTTCGACGATTACAGAAAGACCAGAGATCAGGCCTATAAGGACTATGCGAACCGCATGGCCTGGGCGAAGAAGTGCTGGATCAACATCTGCAACTCCGGTAAGTTCTCTTCCGATAGAACGATCAGCGAGTATGCGAAGGGGATCTGGAAGATCAAACCGGCTAAGATCAAGTAACGCGAAGATCGTCTAAACTAAAATGAAAGAAAAAGCACCTTCTTGTGCTGTCCTCGGGCCAAGGCCCTGCGGAGGCACGGCGAAGGTGTTTTTCTTTCTCTTTTACCTTGATCTTCGCGTTACTTTTCTTCTCCGTTAACTTGCCTTTCCACCCCGGCTCGTTATGATCAAGAACCGATTATCATCGAATTGGATTCCAGTGAAGAAATCAAGGTGAACGAATTTGATACGATGCACTTTAAAGGACATGCTTCCAGCGTTAATCATGTCACCAACGAACCGTTGAATTTCTATGCTACCGGTTATACCTTTATATTCAAAGGTGAACCTTATATGCTGGTCGGAATTATATACGGAGAAGAAGAAGGAGAAGACCTTCGCGCCGATTTGGATAAACAGATCGACTACATGATGACAACTGTCAGAACGGAACGATAAATCTTGATCTAGGATAAAAAAATACCAGTATGAGGAGCTCATACACGTTTATGGGTTTTCTTCACGAGAAAGAATTCCGAATGATAGGATCATTTGCTTATTAAATTGCAATTTGATCCTATCATTTTGTTTGTCAAATAGGATCCTTTGCCGCAAATCTGTGATTCGATCCTATCATTTCGTTCGTCAGATAGGATCATTTGTCGAAAAAACGCGATATGATCCTATCATTTTGTTTGTCAAATAGGATCATTTGTCGAAAAAACGCGATATGATCCTATCACTTCGCTTGTAAGATAGGATTATTTGCTCGCAATCTGCAGTTTGATCCTATCATCATGATTATCAGATAGGATCATTTGCTCCAAGACTGCGATTTTGATCCTATCTTTTTGGAAATCAGTATGGTGGTTTCTGTTAGATATGGAACTTGAGGATGTGGATCTCCGGGCGGGCCATGAAGCGGATGGGGAGGGCGCCGGTGCCGGTGCCTTTGCTGATGAAGCCTTTGTAGCCGCGGAATGTGTATTCGCCGCCTAAGATGCCTTCTTCGCGTGCGATCCGGTCTTTTCTGAAAAATACAAATTCGAGATTTCCCGGAAGATGGACCTGGCCTCCGTGAAGATGCCCGGAGAGCATGTAATCAAAGGGAAGAGCAGATCCGTTTAGTGAAGATGCATCGGGAAGAGAATAGATGAAGTCGGGGTTATGAACCAGTAACAGGCGGAATCCGGGATATTTACTGAATTCGTCACTTATCTTTCCCCAGGGACGGTCTCCTCTTTCGCTGTCGGCGATGCCACAGACTGCGATTCTGCTTTCGGATGAAAGTTCTTTCCAGTTGTCGTCTAAAAGCTGTACGCCCATTTTGTCGTAGTCTTCTTTTTCCAGAAGCCAGTCGTGGTTTCCGTGCACGGCGACCAGATCGATGTTCTTTTCTTTTAAAATGGCGGAAACTTCGGTAAGCATCCTTGTGTCTGTATCGTGTACGCTTTTATGGTGTACACAGTCACCGCCGAAAAGAACTATATCGCATTTTCCGGAGATGAAATGCTTTGCGATCCACTTTGGGGAGCGCAGGCAGCCGATTCCATGCGTATCCGAGAAAAAGCCGATACGAATCTCTTTTGTATCTTTGGGGTCTTTATTTGTCGGGTATATGTCGCGACGGTCAACCTTGACCATTGCGGCTGAAATAACCATGAAAAGAGCAAAAGCAAGTCCAAGAAGAATCAGAGCTAAAAAGATATGAAGGATCGTGATCTTCAGTGATACGACCGCTAACATTATGTGTTTACAGTACATGTAAGACAGTTCTTTTTCCTTTCGAAAGAATTGTTCTTTTAAGTATATATATAATAGCATATATGTTATAATCATGAAGATTGAAACAGTTTGAGCGGG